>JAGNWC010000002.1 GCA_017986195.1 Hydromonas sp. | reverse complement strand
CGCGCCAACAGCACCATCGCAATGCCCGATACCACCACCATCGCCAACAGTACCACCGACACACTCAACCATGGGCTGACATCCGACACGCCGAAAAATCCGTAGCGAAAGCCGTCTATCATGTAGAAAAACGGGTTGAGGTGGGTGGCTTTTTGCCAAAAACTTGGTAGGCTGTGGATGGAGTAAAACACGCCCGACAAAAAGGTTGCGGGCATGATGATGAAGTTTTGAAAGGTGGCGAGTTGGTCAAATTTTTCCGCCCATATCCCCGCGAGCAAACCCAACGCGCCCAACAACGCCGCGCCCAAAAATAAAAACACCAGCATCCAAATCACATGGCTGATGCTACCCATATTGACAAACCACACGGTACACAACAACACCCCCAATCCGACCGCCACGCCACGCACGATGGCCGCGCCAACATAGGCGATGAATATTTGTGCTGGGCGTAAAGGCGTGAGCAACAAAAATATCATATTGCCCATGACTTTGGACTGAATCAGCGAGGATGAAGCATTGGCAAAGGCGTTTTGCAGCACACTCATCATGATTAAACCCGGTACGAGAAAGGCGGTGTATTCAACCCCGCCCAGTGAGGGCGCGCGCCCTGAAAGCGCATGACCAAATATCAGTAGGTATAAAAACGCGGTCATCACGGGTGCGGCGACAGTCTGCACGCCGACTTTCCAAAAACGGCGAATTTCTTTGAGAAACAGTGTCCAAGTGGCGTACATTATTTGCCCTCCACGGATGAGGTGGGATTGACCAATTTGACAAACACGTCTTCTAAATCGGCTTGTGAGACCAGTACGTCTTCTAATTCGCCACCCGCCATGCGCACGCTGGCGAGCACGTGCTCAACTTGATTGGCATTATTGAGTGTAAAACTGTGGCGTTTGTTGGCGTTTTGCGTATTCATCGCTTGAATTTCGGCGGGTAAGGCATGAAGGTTCAATTCATTGTGTGTTTTGACCACCAAGCGCACGCCTGCGAGTTGTTGCAACAAGGTTGAGGTTCGATCCAACGCGACCACCTCGCCTTTTTTTAAAATCGCGATGCGCTCGCATAATTGCTCGGCTTCTTCGAGATAATGCGTGGTGAGGATGATGGTGTGACCGTCGCGGTGCAGGCGCGAGATAAACGCCCACAATGATTGGCGCAATTCGACATCCACGCCCGCGGTCGGCTCATCCAAAATGATGACTTGCGGACGGTGCACGAGGGCTTGCGCGACCAGTACGCGCCGTTTCATCCCGCCTGATAATGCGCGCATATTGACATCGGCTTTGTCGGTCAAGCCCAAGTTTTCGAGCAATTCGTCTATCCATGCTTGGTTGTTTTTGATACCAAAATAACCCGATTGCCATTTGAGCGTTTCGTACACGCTGAAAAACGGATCGAACGACAATTCCTGCGGCACCACACCGAGCGCGCGACGCGTCTGTTGGTAATCGCGCTGTACATCAAAACCCATGACCTGCGCACTACCCGAGGTGGCGCGCGTCAAACCTGCGAGTATGCTGATGAGGGTGGTTTTGCCCGCGCCGTTCGGCCCGAGTAGTCCGAAAAATTCGCCTTGTTTGACCTCAAGGTTCACGCCATTGAGTGCGGTGAGTTTGGGGTATTGTTTGACAATGTTCTGGATTTGAATTGCGGGTGCCATGGTTGCCTATTGTGCTAAAGTTCGTGCCGATGGCTATTATAGCCTTAATCACAGTGGTGTTGGATGCGCTTTGTGTCTGTGCGCCGTGCGTTTTTTAGCCATGTAAAAAGCCCACCGAAGTGGGCTTTGCAAAACATTTTGCGAATATAAGAATGTGTGATTACTTGGTTTTCGCTTTGAGTTCTGCAATCAAGGCAGGGACGCCACCGCGATTGACCGTGTTTTTAAACTGTCCGCGGTAGGTATTGGAGACTTTCACGCCACCAATTGCCATGTCATAGACGCGCCAGCCGCCAGAATTTTCCATGTAATAAATCACCGTACTTTGACTGCTCGGGGTTTTCACAATGGTTTTTACTTGATTGCCTTTGGCAGGATAGACATCAATCGCGGTCACTCGGTTATCAACCAAATCTTTTGAATAAGTGCTGACAAAGTATCGGCGCAGCACTTGCATCAATTCGTTTTGCTCGGCAGGCGTTGCTTTGTTCCAAGCGGGTCCCACAGAACTGGCTACCCAACGCGCAAAATTCACACGCGGCATGATGTTGGCATCGACATAGTTTGATACGGTTTGTTTGTCACCACTTCTAAGACCTGGGTTGTTTTTCAAATCTTTTAAAACTTTTTGACTCATGTCGAAAATCACGTCATCAGCAGGGGCAGCGAGCGCGATATTACCGACCGATGCGCCCATGGCGACAAAACCTGTCACCATTACGAATTTTTTAAACCATTTGCTTGTATTGAACATATTGACCTCTCAAAAAATAACCCCACCCTGTGCGGTGGGTTGTGTTTCTATAATTCCCAATGATGGGTTTGGTTGACCCATTGCATACAAATTATGGTGTCAATGACGGTGTGAGTTCGCGAGGGGCATCTGCGTTGATGGCGTCGTAACTGCCATCTTCATCTCGAACTTGCGCCGCGCGGCGTTGTGCCCATGCGTCGCGCACCATGGTGTATTTATCTAATGCACTTTCATCCAACCTATCCGTAACTTCCAATAAGTTGGCGCGTGTATCGACAAGTTTAGAACCCGTCAAACTGTTTCTCAGTCGAATGTTGGTGATATAACCAATCGGGTTGGCCAGCATGTCAACAGGCTTGGCCAGCGCATCGCGCATTGTCGATGGGCCGAGTGCAGGCAACATCACAAATCGACCAGAGGGTACACCCCAAACCCCCAATGTTTGACCAAAATCCTCTTCGTGTTTGGGTATGCCAAACTTCGTTGCGACATCAAAACAACCACCAATGCCCAACACGCTATTGACAATTACGCGCCCCATATCTTGCCCAGCAGACTTGACCTTACCTTGCAGAATATTGTTCACTGCGGTGTAGGGCGTACTCAAGTTGTCAAACATATTCGATACACAGCGGCGTATGCCAGCAGGCACAATTTTTTTATAACCTTTGGCGACTGGCTTGATGGCTATTTTGTCCAGCCCTTCGTTCATGGCAAATATTTTTCGATTAATGTTCTCAGATGGATCTGCACTTAAATCATCATCGGCGTTATCAATTGAGTCTGCTGTTGTTTCCGTTGATTCGTCTTGAGTGCTTGTTGCGGCATCGGGTACAACCGTTTCATCCTGTGTGGGCGTATGGATGTCTTTGGCGGGAAACGTTGTAACGGTTTCAGGGGGCGTTATTATGGGTGTTATCGGTACTGGAACTGCATCGGTCTGCGGTGCTTCAACCGTAAGTTCTATAGGCGCGCCCTCATCTTCCATAAACAGATGACGTGGCGTATTTGCAGCATGGGCATGAGCGGATATCAGGAGCAACCCTAATCCAATACCCGTTGTAGAGAAGTATTTATTCGTTTTCATGTTGGTTACCCTACTTGCTCGCACCTGTGTCCACGGCATTGGACTCCGCCTGCTTGACACCAAAGTTTTTAATCAAATCTTCTAATTGCATGGCTTGCTCAGTTTCAGTTAACTCGCCACCATTGCCGACCAAGTTTGTCGCATCAACCCCTTGATTAATGCCAATAAATTGCGCGCCCAACAAGCCAGCGGTATAAACCATCACTTGACTGTCTTGAGGCAGTTTAACATCGCTGTGAATATCCATCGTGACTTTGGCTTTATACTCTCCCTCATCATCAACCAAGCTGATGTCACGCACACGCCCGATTTCGATGCCCACCATTTTAACAGGCGCATCCAATTTTAACGTGCCGATGCCCGCGAAATTGGCGGTTACGGTGTAAGTGGCTTTTTTCGATTGCCAGCCTTTCGCACCCACACTCAAAGTTAGCGCAATCACCGCCGCCACCCCGATGAGTACAAATAAACCGACCCAAATATCTATTTTACGTTGTTGCATTTCTTGCCTCTTTTTGATCGTTTAGTTTTGTGGGCTGAACATCAGTGCGGTCAGCACGAAGTCCAACGCCAATACCAACAAAGATGATTTAACCACCGTGCGCGTGGTTGCTTTGGCAACCCCTTCAGGTGTTGGATGGGATTGCGCACCCTCATAGACCGCGATAAAACTCACAGCCAAACCAAACACCACGCTTTTAACAAAACTGCCTCTGAATATATCGTGGCTGACATCCACGTTTTCGTGAATCATGTTCCAAAATACGCCTGCGTCTACACCCAACCAACGCACCGCAACCAAATATCCACCGTAGATACCAACCAAAGAAAAAATCATGGTCAGCATTGGCACGACCAAACCGCCCGCCCAAAAGCGAGGTGCGTATTCACGCTCAATCGGGTCAACGCCCATCATTTCCATAGCGGCCAGTTGCTCGCCTGATTTCATTAGACCGATTTCTGCGGTCATTGATGTGCCTGCACGCCCAGCGAATAAAATCGCGACCACCACGGGCGAGAGTTCGCGTATCAATGACAGCGTGACCATCACACCGGTTGCCGCTTCTGAGCCGACTTTGCTGAGTGCATAATAGGCTTGTAGTGCCAAAACCGCACCAATAAATGCAGCGGACACCACCATTATCACCAAAGAATAATTGCCCAAAAAATGAATTTGGCGCATCACCAAACGCGTGCGCGTAAACCAAACCTTGAACTGCAACAGCATTGCCCAGAACATGCGCATGGCGTAGCCCAAATGCAGTAATTTTTCAATGACTGTTGTGCCCAAACCCGCCACTTTGTTTAAAACCGAGTTCATACATGTCCCCCATGCACCAAGGTGTCTTCTCGCCCATGGATGAATCGACGGATAAACGGGTTAGTATGGTGCGTTAATTCGGACGGCGTGCCATGCGCGATAATGCCTGATTGGTGCATGACATAAATATAATCACTGATGGCAAAGGTTTCTTGTACATCGTGCGAGACTACGATGGATGCGGCATTGAGCGCGTCGGTTTGCTCACGAATCAAACTGGCAATCGTATCCATCGCAATCGGATCAAGCCCTGTAAACGGTTCGTCAAACAACATGATTTGAGGGTTTTGCGCAATTGCACGTGCCAAGGCCACACGCCGCGCCATCCCACCTGAAATTTCAGCGGGCATTTTCTCAGCCGCTTCAGCCAAACCCACCGCGGTGAGTTTTTGCATCACACGTTCACGAACCTCGTGTTCATTGAGCGCGGTGGTCTCCCGTAGAGGAAAGGCCACATTGTCATACACACTCATATCGGTAAACAGCGCGCCAAATTGAAACAGCATTCCCATTTTCGTTCGCAAAGTGCGTAACTGAGCAGGGGATTCATATGGAATGGTTCGCCCAAGCAATTGCACGCGACCTTCATATGGCTGTAGTAAACCCGCAACAATTCTAAGCAAAGTGGTTTTACCGCAGCCCGAAGGCCCCATCACCGCGACAACTTGCCCCTTTTTGACTGACAAACCCACATTGCGCACAATGGGTGCGCTGTGTGGGTAACGAAAGGAAACCTGATCTAAATTTATCATTTCAGCATTATAATCTATAATTAAGTGTATCGCGTTTGTCTATACTACTCAAAGACTACAATATGCGCATCAATTAAATTCGTGCGTGTATAAAAAAACCGCCTCATTTTGAAGCGGTCTTTCAATGTGTGAGCATGGTTATTGTTTTTTACGCAATTTAGCCAATGCCGCCAATTGTGCGACTGCCACGGACAACTCTGCTTGTGCACGAGCATAGTCAACGTCGGAAGCATTGTCCTTAAGGTTTTCTTCAGCACGGGCTTTGGCTTCCAATGCACGAGCCTCATCCAAATCGTTACCGCGAATGGCTGTATCCGCCAACACAGTGATTTTGTTGGGTTGAACCTCTAAAATACCACCCGCAACAAACACCAACTCTTCGTTTTGACCGTTTTGAATGCGTACTGCACCGGGTTTAATGCGCGTAATCAAGGGTGTGTGACCTGGTAAAATACCCAGTTCACCCGACTCGCCAGGCAAAGAGACGAACTCTGCTTGACCAGAAAATACTTCTGCCTCTGCACTGACCACGTCTACTTGGATTGTACTCATATTGTTTCCTAAACTTGACCGTTGGCGCGGTGTGAATCTCAGACCCACACCGACACCGACTCAATTAGTTCATTTTAGCCGCTTTTTCTACGGCTTCATCAATGCCGCCAACCATATAGAACGCTTGTTCTGGCAGGTGGTCGTATTCGCCATTGATAATGCCTTTAAAGCCACGGATGGTTTCTTTGAGTGACACATATTTACCAGGTGAGCCTGTGAACACTTCAGCCACGTGGAAAGGTTGTGACAAGAAACGCTGAATTTTACGTGCACGACCGACGAGCAATTTGTCTTCAGGTGCCAACTCATCCATACCCAAAATCGCGATAATGTCACGCAATTCTTTGTAACGTTGCAAAGTTGCTTGCACGCCACGCGTCACCGCATAATGCTCTTCACCAATCACGTTTGGATCAATTTGACGGCTGGTTGAATCCAATGGATCAACCGCTGGATAAATACCGAGTGATGCAATATCACGGCTCAATACCACGGTCGCGTCCAAGTGACCGAAGGTGGTCGCTGGTGATGGATCGGTCAAGTCATCGGCTGGTACATATACGGCTTGAACTGAAGTGATCGAGCCTTTTTTGGTTGAAGTAATGCGCTCTTGCAAACGCCCCATTTCTTCCGCCAAGGTTGGTTGATAACCCACCGCTGATGGCATACGACCCAACAACGCCGATACTTCGGTACCCGCCAAGGTAAAGCGATAAATGTTGTCCACGAAGAACAATACGTCACGACCTTCGTCACGGAAGTATTCGGCCATGGTCAAACCTGTCAACGCCACGCGCAGACGGTTTCCTGGAGGTTCGTTCATTTGACCGTACACGAGAGACACTTTGTCCAAGACGTTTGAGTCTTTCATTTCGTGGTAGAAGTCATTACCCTCACGAGTACGTTCACCCACACCCGCAAACACTGAGAAACCACCGTGTTGTTTCGCAATGTTGTTAATCAATTCCATCATGTTTACGGTTTTACCCACACCCGCACCACCGAACAAGCCGACTTTACCGCCTTTTGCAAACGGGCAAATCAAGTCAATCACTTTGATGCCTGTTTCGAGCAATTCGGTTGAAGGGCTCAATTCATCAAACTTGGGTGCCAAACGGTGAATTGACCATTTTTCGTCAGTTACAACAGGACCCGCCTCATCGATTGGGTTGCCCAATACGTCCATAATGCGACCCAATGTCCCTGTACCCACAGGTACTAAAATTGGGTGACCCGTGTTTTTCACGGTGATGCCGCGGCGTAAACCGTCTGATGAGCCCAAACAAATGGTACGAACAATACCATCACCCAATTGTTGCTGAACTTCCAAAGTCAAGTCAGTACCTTCCATGACCAACGCGTCATAAATTTTCGGCATGTTATCACGCGGAAATTCTACGTCAATGACCGCACCAATACACTGAACAATTTTACCTTCTACCATTATTTCACTCTCAATCATGAATTAACCAACTACTTCGTGACCATGCACTTTAAATTACTGTGCGACCGTCACACCACATGCTACTTTCCAAAAGTCTTGCAACTCTTGGCATTTTTTACTTGCCTCTGATACTGGCAATGCACGCATTTGTTCTTCCAAAATCGCCATCATGTGTTCTTGACTTTGCTTTGGCAACCGATTGGCAGGGCACGAATCAAGTGTTTTGATCAATGGTGCACAATCGGTGTTCAACTGATACTGCGCGCTTTGTTTCAATTCTTGTGTGTTTGTCGCGCTCTGCTTGCTGTCATTACAGCCGAGTAGACTCACACAAACACACATACTCAATGTAAGCACTGCTACAAATTTCGACATAGAGTATTCATACTTTCGGCGATTAAACTGCCGCCGCGCCACCAACAATTTCTGACAACTCTTTAGTAATCGCGGCTTGACGTGATTTGTTGTACACCAATTGCAATTCGCCAATGACGTTTTTAGCATTGTCCGAAGCGGCTTTCATTGCTACCATACGTGCAGACTGCTCAGAGGCAATGTTTTCAGCTACAGACTGATATACTAAGGCTTCAATGTAGCGAACCAACAACTCTTCGACCACAGCCTCAGGTGATGGTTCGTACAAATAATCCCACGAGTACGCGCGTTTTTCTTCTTCTGACTGCGTCAAAGAGGATTTAGGCAATGGAATCAATTGCATCACCACAGGCTCTTGCTTCATGGTGTTGACAAATTGGGTGTATGCCAAATAAACCGCATCAATTTCGCCCGCCAAATAAGCATCGATTTGCACTTTAACCGCTCCAATGAGCTCATCCATGTGGGGCACATCACCAATATGGGTGGACTCGGACACGACATTTGCACCGATGCGATTTAAAAACCCCAAACCTTTATTACCAATGGCGGTGGTTTGTACTTTTTTGCCTGAATCGGTCCATTCCTTCATCTGTGCGGTTGCCGCACGCAATACGTTGGTATTCATACCGCCACACAGACCTTTGTCTGTTGTGACCATAATCAAACCGACGTTTTGCAAGGGGCGTTCAATTAAAAATGGATGCTGGTATTCAGAATTCGCGCCACTCATATGAGCTGCGATGTTACGTACTTTGTCCGCATACGGGCGAGCAGCCCGCATACGCTCTTGCGCTTTACGCATTTTTGAAGCGGCCACCATTTCCATGGCTTTTGTGATTTTGCGCGTATTTTGTACACTCTTAATCTTACCGCGAATCTCTTTCATGCTGGGCATGGCTCGTCCTTAGGTGTTTAGAATGCAGCAGTTTGCTTGTACGCTTTAATCGCGTCATTCAAAGCCACTTCATCGTCTTTTGAAACTTCTTTGGTGGATTCAATGCGATCAACCAATGCACCATGACTTGTTTTTAAGAAGTCAATCATACCTTTTTCAAACGACAATACGTCTTTCACTTCAACATCATCCAAATAGCCATTATTGGCAGCGAACAATGATGCCGACATTTCCCAAACTTGCAATGGTTTGTATTGCTGCTGTTTCAACAATTCGGTCACACGGCGACCACGTTCCAATTGCTTACGGGTCGCTTCATCCAAATCAGATGCAAATTGTGCAAATGCTGCCAATTCACGGTATTGTGCCAAGTCTGTACGAATACCACCAGAGAGTTTTTTCACCGCTTTGGTTTGTGCTGCACCACCCACGCGAGATACTGAAATACCCGCGTTAATCGCTGGACGGATACCTGCATTAAACAAGTCTGTTTCCAAGAAGATTTGACCATCGGTAATCGAAATCACGTTGGTTGGCACGAACGCAGTTACGTCACCCGCTTGGGTTTCAATCACTGGCAAGGCAGTTAATGAACCTGTTTTGCCTTTGACTTCACCATTGGTGAATTTTTCAACGTAATCCTCGTTCACACGCGCTGCACGCTCGAGCAAGCGGCTGTGGAGATAGAATACGTCACCAGGGTAAGCTTCACGTCCTGGAGGACGGCGCAATAACAATGAAATTTGACGATATGCCCAAGCTTGCTTGGTCAAGTCATCATAGATAATCAATGCATCTTCGCCACGGTCGCGGAAGTATTCGCCCATCGTGCAACCCGCGTAGGGTGCGAGGTACTGCATCGCTGCAGAATCAGAAGCCGATGCCGCCACGATGGTGGTGTATTCCATTGCGCCGTGCTCTTCGAGTTTGCGCAATACATTCATGATTGATGATGCTTTTTGACCAATCGCCACGTAGATACATTTGAGGTTTTTGCCTTTTTGGTTGATGATGGTGTCTACCGCAACCGCTGTTTTACCTGTTTGACGGTCACCAATAATCAACTCACGCTGACCACGACCGACTGGAACCATCGCGTCAATCGCTTTCAAACCTGTTTGTACAGGTTGATCCACCGATTTACGCCAAATCACACCAGGTGCGACTTTTTCAATCACGTCGGTGAGCTTTGCATTGATTGGACCTTTGCCATCAATCGGTGCGCCCAATGCGTCGACCACTCGCCCCAACAATTCTGGACCGACGGGCACTTCCAAAATACGACCCGTACATTTAACGATGTCGCCTTCAGAAATGGATTCGTATTCACCCAACACAACCGAGCCCACCGAATCACGTTCCAAGTTCAATGCCAAGCCAAAGATGTTGCCCGGAAATTCCAACATCTCACCTTGCATCACGTCAGCCAGACCGTGAATGCGGCAAATACCGTCCGTTACAGAGACAACCGTGCCTTGCGTGCGCAAGTTCGCAGAGTCGTCCACACCTTGAATTCGATTCTTAATCAATTCACTGATTTCAGAAGGGTTCAGTTGCATGCTATTGCTCCAAATTTATTCACTGCTACTGACCAACACGGCCAGCAGATTAATCCTGCTTTATACAATTTGTAATGATGACATTAAGTTGTCAAAGCAGATTGCATGCGTGCTAATTTCGCACGCACAGACATATCCAATACTTCATCACCGACTGTGACACAAAAACCGCCAATCAAACTTTCGTCGATTGAAACTTCGGGCTTGAGTTTTTTGCCTAACTTGCTCTCTAAGGCCGTCACCAATCCTTGCAACTGGGTATCACTCATCGCAAATGCGGATACGATGTGCGCATCGGCAGAGCCTTCGAAGGCGTTTTTATGTGCCATAAAAGCCTCATATACCGCTGGCAAAGCATCCACACGCGAGTGCTCAACCAAGGCGCGTAAAAAGTTTTTGTGCGATTCAGAGGTTGGCTTTACGGCATCCTCAAACAAGGCCACCAACTGATTTTTCGCAATCTTTGGATTTTGTGCCAATCCGCGCACTTCTTCATTGGCCGCAAAATTTGCAGCAGTCTCTAAAACAACCGCCCAACCTGCCAAATTACCTTCACTTTTTGCGACATCAAAAGCCGCTTGCGCGTAAGGACGGGCAATGGTTCCTATTTCAGCCATAATCTTACCCGCCTTTACAGTTGAGCTTTATATTGCGCCAACAGATCCGCATGATTGTCTGCGTTGATTTCTCGACCCAGAATCTTTTCCGCGCCTGATACAACCAAACTTGCCATTTGATCACGCAGAACCTCTTTGGCACGAACGATTTCTTGAGCGGCATCTTCTTGAGCACGCGCCAAAATACGTTGCGCAGATTCACCAGCATCAATTTTTGCTTGCGTTTCAATGGCTTGAGCGCGCTTTTCAGCCTCCATGATAATGCTTTGCGCATGTTCACGAGCCTCACGCTCAAAACTAATTGACTGAGCTTTAGCAGACTCTAAGGCTTTATTGCCTTGCTCTGCAGCCGCTAAACCAGCCGCGATTTTTTCACGACGCTCATCAATCGCCTTAATCATTGGCGGCCAAATGAATTTCATGGTAACCCATGCCAAGGTCAAAAAGACCAATAACTGGATTATTAATGTTGCATTGATATTCACGACATCATTCCTTTTAATACGCACTATTGAGACAACAGATGCGTTAGACAATGCCGCTTGCGGGCTCGTTATTCTTAAAAAACAACACCCATCAAGCGACGCTCAACTTTATTAAGGTTGATTAGCCTTGGAATGGGTTTGCAAATGCAAACATCATTGCGATACCGACACCAATCAAGAATGCAGCATCAATCAAACCAGCCAACAAGAACATTTTGGTTTGTAATTTGTCCATCAACTCTGGTTGTCGAGCAGATGCCTCAATGTATTTACCACCCATCATGGCAATACCCAAGCACGCACCCACAGCACCCAAACCGACAATTAAACCGCACGCTAACGCTACGAAACCAACTGCACTCATTACCAACTCCTTTAATTTAAAGATAAAAACCACTGTAAGAATCAAGTCTTTCTTAGTACAAATAAGACCCAATCAAACCACTTAACAAAGCAGACTCAGACCCCTTGCCCACTTAATTAATGCGCTTCATGCGCTTGACCCAAATACACCAAGGTCAACATCATGAAAATAAATGCCTGCAACAAAATCACCAGCACGTGGAAAATGGCCCAAATAGTACCCGCAATCCAATGCCCTAAACCCAAGCCAATACTCATTCCCAAGTTGTCCCACGACCAAGCCGCACCCATCAGAGCAATCAGGACAAACAACAACTCACCCGCAAACATGTTACCAAACAACCGCATACCCAAAGATACGCTCTTGGCTAAAAACTCAATTAAATTCAAAATTAAATTAAATGGTGCCATTTTAATTCCGAACGGTGCGCTAAACAACTCGCGTACAAAACCGCCCGCACCCTTAATTTTGAAACTATAAAACACCATCAAAATCAAGATAGCAAAAGACATTCCAAGCGGGCCATTAATATCAGCCGTCGGTACGATGCGGGTGTAGTTGAGTGGAATATGGAAGACCCCAATTAACCATCCCACCAAATCAACGGGAATCAAATCCATGGTGTTCATCAAAACTACCCAAAAGAAAATCGTCAACGCTAACGGAGCAATAAACGTGCGATCACCGTGGACAATTGACTTTGATTGTTCCTCAACCATTTCAACCAAAGACTCAACCGCAGTTTGCACTCGACTTGGAACATCGGAGGTGACTTTACGCGCCACCCAAAGCAAAAACAATAACCCAAGCACGCCTGTTAACACAGAGAAAAAGACGGTGTCCAAGTTAATGATTGAAAAATCAACAATGTTTTTTTGTTTTTCGCCTGTTTGCGTTAAGTTGGTCAAGTGGTGAACCACATATTCTTGCGCATTCGCTGGCGCAGTATGCCCCGCACCATGAGTTGCACCAACCGTTCCGTTTACTACCTCTGAAGACATAAGCCCCTCTTATTCTTTAACTGTACGCAATAAACCAAAATTATGCGCCTTTAATACCACTATCAATGCCACCCAGTAAGCAAAAGGTTGGACTTGCGCGCCGTATTGCCGCCAAAAAATGACAGCAGCAACTAAAGCGATTACAACTTTAATACCTTCGCCAACAAAAAAACGATACACCGCAGGCTTTGACGATGCAAATAAATATATTGCAAATATCGCGTTTGGTAATATTGCTATAAGTGATCCCACCATCGCAGACCACATGGCTTTGACACCAAACAAAGCGCAAACAGCGGTCACAACTAAGGCGAAAACAAATTGAAGCGCAATTGTAAAACCCATTTCACCCACGCTCCTTGAGCTTTTTGAACACCCATGCGCCCGAGAACCCAGAAAATAGAGCCAAACCGACAATTCTTCTATTTTGAGCACTTAACCTTACCGCAGACTTGCATTTCTGTTTTTTGCACATCGTTTTTACGATTGTGTGCAAAAGATGAGTCACAAAATCCCCTCAATTGTACAGATGAGCCCAAGTTGTGTCAACGCAAAAACTGGGTTTATCGCTCTAAACTTGCATCAGTTTTTCTCAAATTGCCATAAGCAGCGAGACTTTTATTTTCGGTTCATCTTCATCAAGTTAGGCAATGCAATCAGGTTTCACTGAGCAATCCTCGACGATACTGTATGGCTTGTGCAATGTGTGAGGCGGTTACTTGTTTCGCGCCTTCTAAATCAGCCACAGTACGCGCCACGCGCAGCACACGATGATAGACCCGTGCCGACCAATTCAGTTGATTCATGGCTTTTGTCAAAACGCTGTGCCCACGCTCATCGGGCGTGGCATGTGCGTCAAGTTGTTTGACCGATAAGCGCGCATTGACACAACCCTGTCGCTCGATTTGTCGCTTGAATGCATGCTCAACCCGCTCAGCGACCACCGCACTGGATTCGCCTGCGGGTAGTTTATTCAAATCGCTTGCTTGCACGGCGGGTACTTCGATTTGCATGTCAATGCGATTTAAGAAGGGGCCTGATAAACGCGATTGATAACGCATGATTTGATCGGGCGTGCAACGACAGGTTTTTTTGGTATGTCCCAAATAACCACAAGGGCACGGGTTCATCGCGGCGATGAGTTGAAATGCCGCTGGATAAGTGGTTTGCCGTGCGGCGCGTGAGATGTGTATTTCACCCGACTCTAAAGGTTCGCGCAACACTTCCAAAACTTTGCGATCAAACTCGGGCAGCTCATCCATGAACAATACCCCTCGATGCGCCAAAGAGATTTCCCCAGGGCGCGGCATCGAGCCACCACCCACCAAGGCGACTGCGGAGGCGGTGTGGTGTGGGCTTCTGTAGGGGCGTACGCGCCATTGTTCGGGTGAAAATTGCCCTGCGCTGCTCAGTACGGTGGCCGATTCCATCGCCTCCACCTCGCTCATCGGCGGCAAAATACTCGGTAATCGCGCCGCCAGCATGGATTTACCAGTACCGGGTGGGCCAACCATAAGCACACTGTGTCCACCTGCTGCTGCAACTTCCAACGCACGTTTGACCGAGGATTGTCCGCGCACGTCGAGCCAATCCAAGGCATAGTGCACATGCTCATTGGCTATTTTTGGAGATTGAAATGACTCTTGCGCATCAGGCGCGCGCAACTTGGCACAGACTTCTAACAAAGATTTCGCCGCCCATATCTGCGCATTCGATACCAAACTTGCTTCGGCACAATTGGCTTGGGGCAAGACGATGATGGGCGCGGTTTGCTGGTTTTGCACGGCTTCTTGCGTGATGCCGTAAGTCATTGCCAGCGCACCCATAATCGGGCGCAATTCGCCCGACAAGGACAATTCGCCTGCAAACTCATACTGGGTGAGTTGTTTGACTTTGAGTTGGTCGCTGGCAATTAAGATGCCCAAGGCAATCGGCAAATCAAACCGACCGCCTGCTTTGGGCAAATCGGCGGGGGCTAAGTTGACGGTGATGCGTTTGGCAGGAAATTCGAGCAGGGAATTTAAAATCGCTGCGCGCACACGGTCTTTGGACTCTTTGACTTCGGTTTCGGGCAAACCGACGATGTTAAACGAAGGCAAACCATTCGCCAAATGCACTTCAACCGTCACGCGCGGTGCGGACATGCCAAGCAAAGCGCGTGAATTGATGACTGCTAAACTCATGAGTTCCCCCAAAGGTTTGCAAAAATGGCGTTAGACTTTCTCCACCACAATGCGCGTTTGCCCGCCATTGCGCAGCGGCTCGCGAGAAATCAATTTAAAACCGCCTGATTCGAGCATAAACACGATGTCTTCTGGATGGTATCGGTTGTGCTCCAAAAAATGCTCAAAGGCATCTTCAAGGTCACTGCGACTGGTGGTGTCTTGCCACATTTCGGTGTTCGGATAACGCCGTTGTAAATAATCTTGCAAGGGTTGGCGCACCACATCAATCACGCACAACCGCCCACCGACTTTGAGCCAACGTCTCACCGCTTGAAACATTTTCATCGGTTGCGTCAATTCATGTACCAACATGTTTGCCATGACCATACTGACTGAGTTGGGTGGTATATCGGCTTGCGGGTCATTCAAATCATCCACCACAATCTGCGCATTGTTTGGCAATGCCAATGGTTGCTGCAACATGTACGGCGCAACCTCGATGCCCATCACTTGCGCATCGGTGTATCGCACCGCGCAGTCTTTGACAAACTGCCCAATGCCCGCCCCCAAGTCGATAATCGTATCACCCAATTGATGGTTCGGCGCGACCTTAGCATCCCAAAACGCCCAAAAATCTGCATCATGCCGACGCTCGTAATGCTCGGTAATCCGTTGTCGCGCGACACTGCCATCGCCGCCGTGGTGCTTGAGGATATTGGCTTGGGTGGTTTCAATGGTTTGAATGGTTTGAATGGGTTTGTTCATCATTGGGCTTTCAAAAAACATTTAATGTGCCGCGTCATAGGCTTTTTTGACTGCTGCACCGAGTTCATACACGCTCATGGCATACATATAACTCTTGTTGTAGCGCGTGATGGCATAAAAGTTTTTCGAGCCGAGCACGTACTGCGCTGGGTTGTCGCCATTGGGTAAATCAATCAACGATAATTTAACATCGACAGGAATCGTGTCGGGTGAGGTGATGCCGTATTTTTTGAGTTGCGTTAAGGTTTGCGAAGGCTCAATGGGTAATTTTAATGCAGCAGCAATGTCTGGATTATCGGTAAATTTGACGTTATACATCACGTCCAAACCACGCTGCCAGCCGCCTTTTTCTTTGAGGAATCGTGCCACGCTGCCAATCGCATCGGCGTTGCTGTTGCGTAAATCAATTTTGCCATCACCATCAAAATCCACACCATAGTCGCGCCATGAATCAGGCATGAATTGTGGGATGCCAATCGCGCCCGCATACGAGCCCTTGACCGAGCGCAAAGGCATTTTATTCTCGCGGGTGAGGATGATGTATTCTTCGAGGTAGTTCTTATATTCAGCCGAGCGGCGCGGATAATCGAAGGCAACGGTGGTCAACACGTCGAACACATTGGAGTCGCCCATGTATTTACCGTAGATAGTTTCAACACCAATAATCCCTGCGATGATGTATTCAGGCACTCCGTATTCTTTGCTCGCGCGTGTGAGGGTTTTGGCATTTTTTTGCCAAAATGCCACGCCCGCTTTGATGCGCAAAGGTTCAACGTAGCGTGAGCGATAGACCTTCCAATTTTTTTTAAAGTTGGGGTTTGGTTTGTCTTTTTCGAGTTGACGCAAAACTGTGTCCATCCGCTCTGCATTGGCAAACGCACCGAGCAATTCGGTTTTTGAATAACCGTATTTGCCGTTGAGCTCATTGACAAACGCTTTGACTTGAGCGCGTTGAGCATAATTGCTGTTGTCTGTCGTCACCTGCGCAGGCGGGCTTGGGGGGGGAGTGCTACTTGCAGAGGGGCTTGGTGACTTCACCGTATTGGTGGTTGTGCACGCAGCAAGCAGTGCAGTGGCAATGATTATGTGCGTGGTTGCGAGTTTTGTGCGCATGATGCGTTCCTTTTGTGTTTTAATGTGGTTCTGTGTAACCCGATTCGGCAAAGCGCAAATGGTGCGGGTATGGATAAAAATCTTCGATGTGCCCCGCACGGATGCGCTGTTGGTGGTTTTTCCAATAACGCCAATCAAGCAAATCGGCATGATAACGCATAAATACGTCTTTGACCTCGGGGTCGGTCAATAAAAATTTCTCAAATTCCTCTGGAAACACATCCAAGCGATCGACAGAAAACCAGACTTCATGTGCGGTATCATCGTCATCAAAACGCGCTTTGGGAATGGGGCGAAATTTACAATCGGTCAGGTATTCAATTTCATCGTAGTCGTAGAACACCACCCGTCCACCACGTGTCACACCGAAATTTTTAAACAACAAATCCCCAGGGAAAATATTCGCGGCAATCAAATCTTTGAGTGCGTTGCCATACTCGATAATCGCGTTGTCTTTGGCAAGCGTGTCGCCCGCATCGGTGGCATCTTGCAGGTAAATATTCAGCGGTATCATGCGCCGTTCGATGTACAGATGTTTGATGATGACTTCATCATCGGTGAACTCAATTTCAGTCGGCGCGAGTTTGACGATTTCATCAATCAATTCTTGGTTCATGCGCGTACGTGGGAAATTCACACTGGAGAATTCCAATGAGTCCGCCATGCGCCCGACACGATCGTGTTTTTTCACCAAATTGTATTTCTGTTGCACCATTTCTTTGTCCACTTCTTTGGGCGGTGAAATCACGTCTTTGATGATTTTAAACACATACGGAAATGACGGCAAAGTAAACACCAGCATCACCAAACCTCGAATCCCTGGAGCGAGCACAAAGTCATCGGTTGAGTGGCGAATGTGTTGTTTGTAATCGCGGGCAAACAGGGATTTTCCCTGTTTTTGCAGACCAATCATATTGTACAACTCGGATTTGGGTTTGGATGGCAAAATCGAGTGCAAAAATTGCACCACGGCTGAAGGCACATCACAATCAATCATGAAATACGCTCGGTTAAACGAAAACAATGAGTTGATGTGGCGCGTGTCGGTGATGATGGTATCAACTGCCAGTCCACAATCATCAGCTTCGCCATCGTGCAAAATTGGGATGACAAAGGGATACTCGCTGAAACTATTGATAATTTTGCCCAAAACATACGCGCCTTTGTTGCGATAAAACAAGGTGCTGACAGCTTGAATTTGTAGATTTGGGCGTGGATGTTCAAACATCACGAGGTCAAGGTGGCGCAAGCGATCAATGATGGTGGCAACATCGCGCGCCAAATTGGTGAACGGGCGCGCCAATTGAAACCCCGCAAACATCTGCGTGAGTGAGTCCGTCCAACCATCACGAATTGGGTAGTAACTGCGGTAGGTCGCTGATTCCGAGTCAATGTACTCGGTCGAAATCATCGGGCGACTGAAAATAAATTCGTTGTGAAAATACTCAGCTTTGAGCACCTTGGTGGTGACGGAGTTGAAAAAAGTCTCGGCACACTCGGGTTGTTTGTGCGCCATCAGGCATTCGACATAATGGCTTTTCACTTCGTGCCAAAAGGCTTTGTTGTCAGGGCTGACTTGTTTATTGGATGCCAAAGTGTGAATCGTTTCAGCAACGCGCTCATCGTAGTACGCCACGCGATCGGCGACGAGTTTTTGAATATTCGCCCAGTCACCTTTTTCAAACGATACCTTGGCTGCGCGTGCGCATTCACGAAAACGGGCGTAATGGCGATTGAAACCGTCCAACACCTGTTCGGATAAAGCACGCGCTTCGATTAATTCTTCGGTGGACAAGGGACTCATTAAAAACTTACCTTATAAAAAAAGTGGTGCGATTGTGTATTGAGCTATGGGTTGTCGTTTGGGTCGGTGACTCGAGGTTTGTGCTTTTTGTTGGCAAACAGTGCATCAAACCACGCATTGGGCAACATGCGCATCAGTTTGGCGACAACCCCCATTTGCCAAGGAATCACGGTATAAGTGGTTTTACGCGCAATCGCCTGCACAGCGCGGCTTGCAAACTGCTCAGGCTGCAATAAAAACGGCATTTGGTAGGGATTTTTCGCGGTCAACGGCGTTGCCACGTAGCCTGGGGAAATCGTCAGCACCGACACGCCTGTTTTGCGCAACTCGCCCCGCAAACTTTCACAATAACTAATTACCGCCGCTTTTGATGCGCAATACGCTTCCGAGCCGACCAATCCGCGGATGCCCGCGACACTGGCAATGCCGACCAAAGTTCCTTGTCCACGAGCCTTCATCGGTGCGATAAACGGATGAAAGGTGCTCGCCATTGCCAACACATTGGTTTCAAAAATACGGCGAATTTGCGCGAGATCCTCGTAATACTCCGTCCATGTGCCCGCTGAAATTCCCGCCGCGGCGATGACAATATCGGGTGCGCCGTGTTTGCTGATAAAGTCGCGTGCAGCGGCATGCAAATCCGATTCAACACACACATCAACCGCATACGTTTCATGGTTCTGGGCATTGAGCAAACTGGCGCGCACCTGCTCAAGCACATCGGCACGCCGACCGAGCAAACCAACTACCGCGCCCTGCTGTGCATATTCGCGCGCCAAAGCCAAGCCGATGCCGCTGGATGCCCCTGTAATAAAGACGGTTTGAGTCATGGTGTTCAATTATTTTTGTTCGAGCAATTTATTGACCACTTTCAAGGTTTGCGCTGAATCGCCTGAGACCACATATTTACCATTGACGATGAATTTGGGTACACCGTCCAATTGATAGGCCTTAAACAGCGCGTCCGCTGTGACAATCGAGGCGTTGACCTCAAAACTTTTATAGGCAGTATCCCAAGCGGCTTTATCCACGCCATTTTGTGCCATGAATGCTGACACCGCATCGTCGTTGCTCAGTCCTTTGCCTTGCTCTTGAATCGCGCTAAAAATTTTCAAATCCAATTCATCAGACTTGCCCAGTGCTTGAACCGTCATTGCCATGCGTTGCTGCGTTTGCATGGCAGCATTCCATTGCGCGTGATAACGCACAAAGTTCACGTTGGCAGGTAAGGTTTTTTTCCAAGCTTTAACCGCAGGCTCAATGGTATAACAATGACCACAGCCGTACCAAAAAAATTCGATAACTTCGGATTTGCCAGCCACTGCAACAGGCTGCGGCTTGGCGAGCTTGATGTAATCTGTACCTTCAACAATCGTTAGACCATTGGTCGAAAAACTCTCGGCATTAAAGGTCGGCTGCGCGACGGCGCTCGTGGTGTTAGGTGCGGCGGGTTGTGTGATGATGTCGGCTTTTTGACATGCGCCAAGCGACAAAATACCGATGAGCATCGAACTGAGTAAAAATCGTTTTGGGCATAGATTAGATGAAAAAAATGACATAGAGAATCCTTCACAACGGGGAATGATTGATGCAATGCGATGACCGCATTATGGCTGAACTACTTTGCATTTGACAAGCGTTGCTTGACCAATGCGTCCAAGGTCTCGATGGTGTTGGCACTCAATAATACTTGATAACGCCCATCCACGATGACCGCAGGCACACCCGTCAAGCCAAAACGCTCAAATTGGGTTTGTGCAAACTGCATTTTGCGCGTGACAGCGGCACTACTGAACGTTGCGCGCCACGTTGATGGCGAGATGCCTTGTTTTCGCGCCCATGCCAAAGCTGATTCAGGTGTGGTTATAGAATTTTTTGCTGCCGCCACATCTCTAAAAACCCGATCATGTAAATCCAAACGATTCAGTGCCTCTAAGGTGAAATACATGCGCTGATGGGTCACCATGGCCTTGTTCCAACTAATTGGAAAGGCGATGGTTTTAACGGTTTGAGGCTGTGTGTCACGCCATTGTGCAAACGAAGGTTCAAAATCAGCACAGTGAGGACAACCATACCAAAAAAAAGCAAGCACTTCGACTTTCCCCTCTGTTTGTACGCGCCCTTCATTGGGCACAAGAACAACATCCACTGGCATCTGCCATTCAGGTGTGTTCTGAGCATTATTTTGTGCTTGGGTGTCAGGCAATACAGACATCGGCTGCGTATTGGCATGTGCCATTTGCACGCCACTCAAACACATCAAGCAGATAAAAATCGCGCCGACAAACGACGCGATACTGAATTGGATTTTAAAACCATATATGGGCTTCATAACATTCTCTTTAGACTCAAATTGACGCAGTTCCCACAATTGACCATGAATGGTTAATTCAATGGGTTTATTTTACGCCTTGGTTATTCGCAGTTACAGGGGTCACTGTTTTAGGGGCTGAGCCACTGTCGCTTGAATTGCTCGCTGGCACCCTTATTTTACTTGAGGTGTTTGGTGTGCTTGTGGTTGCTTTACTTTCATTTGAACTGCTTGGCGTACTGGCTACCGCCTTGCTTTTTGTTTTACTGGTAATTAGTTCGGCAATTGCATCATTGCCCGATGCTTTTTTCGGCGTGTTGATGGCTTGGGTTTTGGCGTCTGCCGACAAGTTGTTTTCATCGACATCGTTATTGCCGCTTATGGGTGTTGATGTCACTGCTGTGGTATCGGTTGAGTTGACATTGGTCAACACGCCCACACCTGCGCCTTGTTCATTGCCAGGCGCGACATTGCTTGGGATGGTCGGTGGTGTGGTTGAATTGGTATACAGCGGCGCATTGGGATCGGTATTGCCTTGCTGATCACTCAGAACATTTTTATTGGCTTTGTCTCTAAAAGGTCCGCTGCTCATTGCAAAATACGCAACCACCAAGGCAACAATTAGTCCAATCAACATACCAATACCAATATTCAAGACTGAGTTGCTGTCCTTACTCTTTTGCGAAATGGAAGAGCGTGCTTGATCATTCATGACTGTGTCCAAAAGTAGAATAAAAACAATGCCTTATATTGTGCAATGGCATTGTGTGAAAATTGTGGTTTAAACATAACGCATCACATGCGATTGGGTGCACTCACCCCCAATAAACTTAATCCATTGACCAAAACCCGACGAGCGGCAGTTAAAAGATGTACGCGTGCGGTTTTGAGTGCGAGATCATCGGTCAGCACGCGCTCATTGCCACCGCAAAAACTGTGCACTGCACTTGCCAAATCTTTTAAGTAATATACCACATGATGGGGCGCAAGGTCATCCGCCGCCGCCTTTAATGTATCAAAATATAGACTCATCTCTTGCATCAACGCCACCTCGGAAGGCGCGACCAGCGGTGCGAGGGTTTGCGCATCGGTGCCGTTGACTTCAATGCCCGCTTTTTCGAGTATTGAGCAAATCCGCGCGTGCGCGTATTGCACATAATACACAGGGTTCTCATCCGATTGGCTGACCGCGACATCGACATCAAACACAAACTCAGTATCGGCTTTGCGCGAAATCATCAAAAAGCGCACTGCGTCCTTGTTCGTCCAATCAATCAAATCGCGCAAGGTCACATACGAGCCCGCGCGTTTGGAGATTTTAACCTCTTGACCGTCTTTGAACACCATGACCATTTTGTGCAAAATGTAGTCGGGGTAGTTTTTTGCAATGCCCAAGTCCGAAGCTTGCAGACCTGCGCGTACACGGGCGATGGTGCCGTGGTGGTCCGAGCCTTGGATGTTAATCACTTTGTGAAAGCCGCGACTCCATTTATTCAAATGATAGGCGACATCGGGCACAAAATAGGTGTAGCCGCCGTCGGCTTTGCGCATCACGCGGTCTTTGTCATCGCCAAAATCCGTGGTGCGCAACCACAGCGCACCGCCTTCTTCATACGTGTGACCCATTTCGCTCAAGCGCGCCACGGTTTGCTCGACCGCGCCTGTAGTGTACAACGAGGACTCAAGAAAATAGTTGTCGAATCGCACACCAAATGCCTGTAAATCCAAATCCTGCTCGCGGCGCAGATACGCCACCGCAAAATCACGCACAGCATCCAAATCATCAATGTTTTTTTGCGCGGTCACGCCGTTGACGGTTTCACCTGCAAGGTAGGCGTTGGCAATATCGACGATGTAATCACCGCGATAGCCGCCCTCAGGAAAGGCCGCATCGTCCACGCCCAAACCCTTGCCACGCGCCTGCACCGAAATCGCCAAATTGGCAATCTGCTGACCCGCGTCATTGTAGTAAAACTCGCGGTGTACGTCGTAGCCTTGACTGCTCAACACCGAGCCGAGAATATCGCCGAGCGCAGCTTGACGCGCATGTCCCACGTGCAACGGTCCCGTTGGATTGGCCGAGACAAATTCGAGCATCACGCGCTCTCCTTGATGGGCATCGGATAAACCAAACGACGCACCCTGCTCAATGACCGCTTGCACCACCGATTGTTTGGCGGCATCGGTCAGACGAATATTGATAAAGCCAGGACCCGCAATTTCCAAAGCCGCAATCAGCGGATTGGCGGGCATCGCATCGATAATATTTTGCGCCAATTCACGCGGATTTTTACCCAAAGATTTGGCCAACTGCATGGCGATATTGCACGCCGCATCGCCGTGCGCGATCTGCTTGGGACGCTCCAAGACGGGCGTTGCCGCGGAATCGGGCGCAACACTTTTAAGTGCTAAAATAAAACTGTCGGTAATCTGTGTGCGGATGTGGCTGAGCATAATCAAAGTTCAATACGGTTTATCAAGGAGCGACATTATAACCGCCACGCCCAAAAAGCCCAAGAATAAGCACGGCTTTGGCATACAAATAGTTGATTTATCGGTTTATTTTGCGTCTCAATACAACGAAATCAGCAACGAAATAATCAAAACAGTATAATGCGCCATTCTGAATTTTTTCCATAGGAGCACCCATGTCCACCCGTCATATTGTTCGCGTCAATCCGCTGCACAGCAGCATCTTGCTCACCGTGATGTATACAGTCGCGGCTTTAACGGTATTTTTAATTGGCTTTTTATTCACCACCATCAGCACTGGTTTTAATCTCAAACAAGCCTTTGCAGGATTCACCGCCGAAGCGGTTTGGTCTGCGGTGGCGATTAATTTGGTTTTGGTCTTTCTCGGTTCATTCTTGTTAACCCTGATTTACAATTTTTTGGCAAAGTATTTAGGCGGTATCGAAATCACTTTGGATGATGATTGAGTCCCGCTTAATGACATTTCCATACAGCAGCAACCCCCAATAATTAAAAAAGGACAGCCATGTCACCCACCACACAAACCTTGCTCATCGGCGTTGCCTTGCTCGCAATATTCGTCGGTTTTGGACGACTGATTAGCGGCGCGATGGGCATCACCAAAGCAGTCAAATTATTTTTCCCTCTTTGGTTGGCATACTGCGCATGGCATATGTCTGTCGGTATCAGCCACGGTTATTCATGGATGAGTGAACTGCCTTTTTTGGCACTGAATTTTTTTGTCCCTGCTCTCGTGGCATTTTTTGTGATGAAAAAATGGGGCGCGCACGTATGAGTTCATCCAACTCAAAGCTTGATTCCATCAACAAAAACGCTTGGGTGTTTCAGCTGACCGCGCTGACCATTCTGGCGATCCCGTGGTTGACGAATTACACCACCCTGAGCATCGCTTTAATTTTGGTGTTGGCACTGGTGGTTCGTGCCACAGTGTGTGGCCTACACACAAGGAGTTCACATGTCTGAAACGCATTCAATCAATACGGGTACGTGCCTATGTGGTGCGGTTGCCTACGAAATCAGCGGCAATTTAGGGTTGTTTCAATACTGCCATTGCTCGCGTTGCCGCAAAGTCACAGGCAGCGCGTTTGCGGCGAATTTGTTTGTCGCCCCGACGCAGTTCAAATGGACGCAAGGTGAAGACAAGGTGGGTCGGTATGAATTAGAAAATGCCAAGCATTTTGCGAGTTCATTTTGTACACAATGCGGTTCAAATTTGCCTTGGCTGACCAAAACGGGTAAAGCCGTGGTCGTTCCCGCAGGCACACTCAACCAAGACCCGAACATTGAACCCAAAGCCAACACGTTTTATGCCTCGCGCGCGCCTTGGGAAAAGTGTGTGTCTGAGTTGCCAGCATTTGATGAATTGCCTGTAAAGACATGATGTGATGATTTCAACCGCGCCAAGTCTGCCAACAACGGCACAGTTGCGGGCAAAATCGGTTCGGTTTCTGGGGTCACAACCTCACCTTGAGGATTGAGGTTTAATGTCTGCCAATGCAAATCTTGCGCTTCGCGCCCGTGGGGTTCGCCTTGCCATGCCGTCACCACAATGAAGTGTAATAACACATGCGCATGCGGATAGACATGCTCAACCGTGCGCCACGGTGTGCCGTTGGTGATGGTGATGCCGAGTTCTTCTTGTAACTCCCGCACAAGGGCTTGCTGGTGTGATTCACCTGCTTCAACCTTGCCGCCAGGAAATTCCCAATAGCCCGCCATGGGTTTGCCCTCGGGACGCTGAGTGAACAGATACTCACCTCGGGCGTTGCGCAACACGCCGACCACCACATCAATGATTTTAAGATTCATGGTGCGTCTTTAAGAGATATTCGCCCACCCACTGGCGCGCAAAGTGTTGGGCAACGCGTGCACTGCGCGAACCGCGTTGTTGCGCGAACTGCAAAGCCGCAGTGCGCAAGGCGTTTGTCTCATCGACATTCGCGGGTGTGTGGTGCAACAAGCGAATTGCGTTGTCAACAATCGTGAGGTAATCGTCTTGTTTGAATGGATAAAATGTCAGCCACAAACCAAAACGCTCGGACAACGCGATTTTTTCTTCGACGGTTTCCGATGGGTGCAACTCACCTGAGCGCGGCACAGTAAACCCTTCGTTGTCCGTGTCGTACTCGGGCAAAAGATGGCGGCGATTGGAGGTCGCGTAAATCAATACATTTTCAGCATAACCATTAAACGAGCCATCTAAAGTGGTTTTCAAGGCTTTATAACCGTGGTCGTTGGACTCAAAAGTCAAGTCATCACAAAACACAATAAAACGCTCAGGGCGATTGCGCAGCAAATCGACGATTTCGGGCAGGTCATGCAAATCCTCACGCGCCACTTCTATCACCCTCAAGCCATCATCAGCGAACTTGGCTAAACATGCGCGGATGAGTGAGGACTTACCTGTGCCGCGCGCGCCCGTGAGCAACACATGGTTCGCAGGCAGTCGGCGCACAAACTGCTCGGTGTTTTGCACCACGGCTTGCTTTTGGCGGTCGATGGACAATAGGTCATCCAATTCTTGCAAACGTGGATGATGCAAAGCCTGCAAAAACCCGCGCCCATTTCGTCTATTATGAACTTGCCAGACATACGCGTGCGCTGTCCAATCAACCAACTGCGCGGTTTGCGGCAACAATAACTGCGCTTGTGTTAGCGTTTCGGAGAGTTGGGTGAGGGTTTGGTTGAGTAGGGTTGTGTTCATTCAACTGACCTGCCTTAATGATGGTTTGTTTGAAATTGAACGAATTACTCACGCGCCGCTTCTCTGAGTAAAAGTTGCTCCAAAACGGTTCGCGTGGGTACACCGTCCAGTATGGCACACACCCCTTGGGTAATCGGTGCTTTGATGTTGTGGGCATTGGCGATTTGCAACATGGCGTTGGCACACAAAGCCCCTTCGGCCACATGGCCCAAATCCGCAGAGATTTCATCCAAGGTTCGACCTTGCGCCAACTGCAAACCCACGGTGCGATTGCGTGATAAATTGCCTGTCGCTGTGAGAATTAAATCGCCCACACCTGCCAAGCCACTGATGGTATCTGCGTTTGCGCCGAGTGCGCTGGCAAAGCGGCGCATTTCAGCAATACCGCGCGTGAGCAGTGCGGCGCGGGCATTCATACCCAACTGCAAACCATCGCTGATGCCTGCCGCAATCGCCAAAACGTTTTTGTGTGCACCGCCAAGTTCGACACCGATGACATCGGTGCTGTGGTAAATGCGCAGATTTTGGCTTGAGAGTTTTTGTACAAAAGTCAAATCCAATTGGGTAAATTCAGATGCCAATACCAAAGCACAGGGCAAGCCGCGTGCGACTTCCTGCGCAAACGAGGGACCTGAAAGCACGCCAAATGGTGTTTGCGGACGCAGTATACTGCCGACCACTTGATGCGGGAATTGCAGGGTATCGCGCTCCACGCCTTTACATAGCCAAAGCACTGCGGCTTGGGTTGAATGCGCAGCGATTTTTTGTGCGGTTTCACGCAGTCCCGAGATGGGCGTGGCGATGATGAGCACATCATCGGGCGCACTGTGTGCATCAAGCGTATCCTGCAAATTGTCGCTGTAACGCAATGTGGGGTCAAGCTCAATCTCGGGTAAAAACTGAGTGTTGATGTGCGTGGCGTTTAGATCGGCAACCACCTCTGCTTCGCGCCCCCAAAGGGTCACGTGGTGTGTGGTGGCAGACAATGCCGATGCCAGCGCACTGCCCCATGCGCCCGCACCGAGAACGGCGATGTTCATACGGGCTTACTGCTTGGTTGCGTGCACTTGTTCCAATTGCGCTTGGTACAATTGCTCAAAATTGATTTCTGCTAAATACAAAGGTGGCAGCGTGGCACGGGTCAATAAATCGGAGACATTGGCGCGCAAATAAGGGAACAGCATGGATGGACAAACGATGTTGAGAATTTTTTCCAATTGCTCTTCAGGAATGTTGGCAATTTCAAAAACCCCTGCTTGCTTGGCTTCGACCAAGAAAAATGTTTTGTCGTCAATGGTTGCGGTTGTGGTCACGCTGACCGTCACATCATAAGCATCGTTGCCCAATGTTTTGTTTTCGATGGAAACCTCAATCTGCACCTTGGGCTCGATTGCGTCTAAAAACACTTCGGGTGCATTGGGGATTTCCAAGGAAGCATCTTTGAGGTACACACGACGCATGTCAAATGTGGGTTGTTCAACTTCGGGTTCAATTGCTTGATTTTGCTCAGTCATAATAGTCTTTCGTGATATAAATGGTTTAGTGATGCGCGGATAATAATTGCCACTTCAAGATTGGGCGCGTGATTATTTTTCGTTCAACATGGGTAAAAGCTTGCTCGCGCGATCCAATGCCACCAAATCATCGCATCCGCCAACGTGGGTTTGACCTATGTAGATTTGCGGCACAGTGCGTCGCCCTGTACGCGCCATCATTTCTTCGCGTGCACCTTCGGTTTTATCGACAAAAATTTTCTCGATTTGTGTGACACCACGCTGCTTTAACAACATTTCAGCGCGCACACAGTAGGGGCAAAACCCAGAGGTATACATCAGAACAGATTGCATGATTTAGCCTTTAACCAAAGGAAGTTGAGCATCGAGCCAAGTTTTAAGTCCGCCATCCAAAATGGCAATGTCCGTAAAGCCTTCTTTGGTCAATACAGCAGCGGCACGGCGTGCGCGCATGCCGCTGGCACAAACAATCAAGACAGGCTTGTCTTTTTTGAGTTTTGCTGTCGGGAGCAACTGAGCCAATGATTGAACGGGCAAGGATTTTGATTGACGAATATGACCCTTGGTAAATTCATCGGTTGTGCGCACGTCAACGATTTGCGCCTTTTGATTAATCATTTGCGTGGCTTGAGTCGCGCCAACGTGTTTGGCATTGCCTTTGAACAATAAGGGCTGTAACAATATGATGCCCGAAATGACCGCTATTGCCAATAATGCCAGATTGGTGGGTTGTAAAAAAAAGTTCACAGTAAAATTCCTAAGGTATGGACGTTGTTTGCGGTAAAATATCAAGCGCAACGTTATTTTACCGCCGCATTAAATTGGCATTATAGAATAGAATGGGCTTTGCGTCATCCATAATCAAAACCACATACGGGTGCGAGTGGTATCACACGAGCAAATGATTTTTTTATTGTTAAGGAGTGGGTCATGTATCAAGTGGTGTTGTTTCGACATGGTGAGAGCCAATGGAATTTAGATAACCGTTTCACAGGTTGGGTGGATGTGGATTTGACTGAAAACGGTCGTGCAGAAGCGGTGCGTGCAGGCAAATTGCTTAAAGATGCGGGTTTTAAATTTGACTTGGCGTTTACATCGGTACTCAAGCGCGCGATTCACACGCTGTGGGGTGTGCTCGACGAAATGGATCAAGCCTACATTCCTGTGCAACCCGATTGGCGGTTGAATGAGCGTCACTATGGTGCGTTGCAGGGTTTGAATAAAGCGGAAACCGCGGCGCAATATGGCGATGAGCAAGTTTTGATTTGGCGACGCGCGTACGCGATTGCGCCCAATCCTTTGGATGAAAACAGTGAAATGAACCCCGCCAAAGACCCGCGCTATGCCCACGTACCGCGTGAGCAATTGCCTTTGACCGAGTGTCTCAAAGACACCGTGGCACGTGTGGTGCCTTATTGGGAAAACACGATTGTGCCCGCTATCAAGTCTGGTAAAAAAGTGGTGATTGCCGCGCATGGCAATAGTTTGCGCTCATTGATCAAGCATTTGGATAACATCAGTGACGAGGACATCGTTAAACTCAATATCCCAACTGCGCAACCTTTGGTGTATGAATTGGACGAAAACTTTAAACCAATTCGCAGTTATTATTTGGGTGATGCCGACGCGATTGCCGCAGCGATTGCTGCGGTGGCAAATCAAGGTAAAGCCAAATAAACGTGTTACAAATCAATGTTTGTTTTGCAATCGCATTTTGTACATAAAATTGGGTTAAACTCACCGACTGATTACACAAGTCATTGTTTACAATGGCTTGTGTTTGTTGGTGCGCTCGCATATTGCCAAGCGAGCCCACCATAAAAAATTGAAGGCTCTTTCAATGTTTATTAAAGAAATGGTTCAATCTATGAAAAAAGCAGGTTTGGTTCTGAGCGGTGCGGTTGCAGGCGTTTTGTTAAGCTTGGGTTTAACCGCTTATGCAGATAAAAAAGATGCAGTCTCTGCGCTGCCGATTGAGGATGTGCAAAAATTTTCACAAGTGCTCTCAATGATTAAAAACAACTACGTCGATGAGGTCTCAGACAAAGACCTCATTGCCAATGCCATTTCAGGCATGGTCAAAGAGTTGGATCCGCACTCAGCATATTTTGATGAAAAAGAATTCAAAGACTTACGTGAAGGCATCTCAGGCAAATTTTCTGGCGTGGGTTTAGAAGTCCAGCCAGGTAAAGGGGGCGGCGTGTTGGTGGTCGCGCCAATTGAAGATACACCTGCGTATAAAGCAGGGGTTTTGGCGGGTGACTTGATTGTCTCAATTGATGGTCAATCTGTGAGTGAGATGAAGGGTTTGTCTGAAGCGGTTTCTAAATTACGTGGGGCTGAAGGCAGTGTGGTTAAAATTGCGATTGTGCGCACAGGTGAGGCCAAACCCATTCTCAAAAGCATCACACGTGCCGTGATTAAAAGCCAAAGTGTCAAAGGCAATATCATTGAGCCAGGTTATGCTTGGGTGCGCATCACTCAGTTCCAAGAACCCACCCTCAAAGACTTCGTCACTAAACTCAAAGAATTGAGTGACAAAGGATCACTCAAAGGTTTGGTATTGGATTTGCGCAACGACCCAGGTGGATCCTTGGACACTGCAATCGGCGTGACAGCCGCGTTTTTACCGCGTGACCAGGTGGTGGTCACTTCGCGTGGTGCCAATGCGGATGCCCGCGAATACAAAACCAATCCTGCTGACTATGCGCGTGGGGTTGGTGATTTCCTTGCTCAAATGCCAGAAATATACAAAACAGTGCCTATGGTGGTCTTAGTCAATGGTGGCTCGGCTTCTGCGTCTGAGATTGTCGCGGGCGCATTGCAAGACTACAAGCGCGCCACCATCATGGGAGGGCAAACCTTTGGTAAAGGCTCAGTACAGCAGGTCATTCCTTTGGATAGGCAAGGCAAAACAGGAGTGAAACTCACGATTGCGCGTTACTACACGCCAAACGGTACGTCTTTGCAAGCGCGTGGTGTGATTCCAGATGTGTTTGTAGATGATTTTGCCGATGGCCGCAACGGTCATTACTCACGTGAATCAGATCTACCCAATCATTTGTCGAACGACAGTGGAGTGACTGTGGACAAGAAACGCAATGTTTGGGAAGATTGGGCAAAAGAAGAGGACGAGCCGAAAAAAGACCCTAATGAGCCTGTATTTAAATACGGCAGTGCCAATGACTTCCCATTGCAACAAGCCATCAATCAACTCAAAGGGTTGCCCGTACAGGTATCGAAAAAGCAACACGCAACGACCGGCCCTTAAATCGCAAGCGTGCGCGGTTTCGAATTTAAGTACAAAAAAATGGAGCAGATGATTGCTCCATTTTTATACCATCGATGAGCCATTATTGAACCAATTGAACTTCCACACGACGTGCTTCAGGGTTGTCGCCCGCACCGCCACCTTGAGTGGTTTCTGGCTTTTTCAGTTCTATTTTATCCACGGGCACACCCAAGGCAATTAAGGCATCGCGAACATTTTCCGCACGCTTTTTCGCCAAAGCGGCATTTTGTTCGGGATTCCCCGTGCTGTCGTGATAGCCAGCAATCACCACTTTTTGACCTGCTTGAGCACCTTTAACAATATCTGCTAAAGCGGTATTTGCATCCTGTGCCAAATCAGATGCGCCTGAAGCAAAGTAAAATTTCACCACGCCGTTTTCAACAAAGACGCTGGCAACATTGTTGGCAATATTTGTGATTGCGCTCATCGGGCTTGTGCCCGCCGTGGTCATTGTATTGGTTGGGTTGGTGGTGACATTCGATGCTGCATTCGCCGCAGGCGCAGCACTCACAGTCGGGGTGGTGGGTGCCGATGTCTCAGAACATGATTTCAATGCCCATAAGGTAATAGCTCCCAAAACCAATAAGGGCAACAACCATTTTAAAAAGCCCAATGCTGATTTACCATTGGTCGCTGCCACATTCATTGCGCCTGCGCTCGCTCTACCCAATGTGCTCGATGTGGCATCGCCCAAAGAACCGCCGAATTTAGATGCCAAATTACCAAAAAATCCACCGACAGATCCCCAACCCAACCAGCTGGCGATTTGTGCGGGCAGAGTTTTTTCGAGGTATGGTAATTGATTGACCAATAAATTGCTTAAGCCGTTTGCGTTCAAATTATTGCCCACGACGTAATTTTTCAACATACCAAACAGTGCGGGCGCAACCAATGCGGTTAAACCTTTAATGCCACTGGTCGCTTGAGCAGGTGCGCCAGTCAGGTGTGCCAGCTGTTCACCCAAACCATTGGCTTTATCACCAAATAACGAGCCCAAGATTTTACCGCCTTGTTCACCCAATGAGTGTACGCCTGATTCGCTCGCCAACAAGTTTGGCAAGTTATGCAGAATATTTGCGTCAACGCTTTTATCGGTAATTGCGCTGAGTAAACCTGCAGTGCCTTGTGCGGTGGATGATTGATTTAAAACGCCCGAAAGCAAAGTCGGTAAAATCGCATCCAAAGCCTTAGATGCAACACCGCTTTCCAAACCAAACAAAGAACCCGATTTGGTCAATAAAATCGGAACCAATGAAGACTTTGCTAAGTCCAATAAATTTAGAGACATGCTGACCCCCTTTAGAAAAAACATCAAAAAACAAACACCCCAAACGCTTGTTAAGTATTCATCATACACATTATCTTTGGAGGCAATATTAAAAGGAATGTGTTTTTTCGTGTGCGTCAAATTTTTAATATACGTATATTTGCCATATTCATTCACTTTTGATTTAAGGTTTACATTGTGAGTGTCTGTTGTTTTTGCTGGAAAATTTTTATGCAACCCATAATTTGGCAATTCAAGAATTAACTTATGTTATTATTGACATATTGAATATGTGTTTTAAATGAGGACATTATGGCAGGCATTCCTTCTTATCGTGAATTGACAAGCGATATTAATAAGAATTTAACTTCCTTTCGCAAGGAGTCACCAGATGTGATGAAAGCATTCGGCGAATTAGCACGTGCCGCGACAACTTCGGGTGCGTTGGATGAAAAAACCAAAGAGTTGATTGCGGTTGCCATTGCGGTTGCCATTCGTTGTGATGGCTGTATTGGTTTTCATGTTAAGGCGTTGGTGCGTTTGGGTGCTACGCGTGAAGAGCTCAATGAGGTGCTCAATATGTGTGTGTATCTCGGAGGCGGTCCTTCTCTAATGTATGCGGCCAACGTATTGGCAGCGTTTGATGAGTTTAGTGTTGCGTCCTAATTGTTCTGCGTGTGGGGTGAATTGATTGTAAAATAACCCACCACAGAGAAAATGGCGTGGTTTTTGATGGTGTTTCTTAGGAGAGTGAAATGGCAAATGTTGGTGGAATGGATAAAAATATCCGCATCGCGGTCGGTGTGGTCTTGGTGGTTTTGGCGGTTTTAGGTTACGGCACACCGTGGACTTGGATTGGCTTAGTGCCTTTATTGACGGGCTTGTTTAATTTTTGCCCGTTGTATACGTTGTTAGGTAAGAAGACGTGCAATAAATGAGTGATTGGTGCTCAAACGAAAACCCCACAGCATCGTTGTGGGGTTTTATTTTTACCTCGTTTGATGGATGAATAAGTGGCAATTATTTGTGCTGAGCCACTTCTGCCAGCAAAGCGGTTTGGGATTCTTGCTGGCGCTGCAAATGTTTGATAATGTTGTCGCAGACCACATCGCACAATTCATACACCGCTTCATCGGTGATGTGGTAGTACACACTATTGCCTTTGGATTCGCGTGCAACCATGCCCTGTTGCGCGAGCAAAGACAAATGGCGAGAAATATTGGCAGCCGTGTAACCGCAGATGTGCGCTAAATCGCCGACGTTGCGCTCACCTTGGCGTAACTCATTCAATATTGCCAAGCGCGTCGGTTCAGAAAGCACGTGAAAGTAACGAGCCACCGCCTGCATGGTCGCTGGGGGCATGTCTTTTTTTGCGGTGTGTGGGGTGGGGTTCTCAACAGTCATTTGCGCATGATACTCGAAATTGGCATGCGGAGTATTTTGGCATTCGATGAATTTGTATCAAAACAACAAACTAATTAGGTAATTAACTATTTGGTTAAATAATGTATAATCGGTTCATTCGATAATGAGGTGATGTATGAAACTTAATCGCAAGTGGGTATTCGGTATCTTGTTGTTGGCGGCACTGGTCGTTGGGTGGTGGGTGTTTTCTAAAAAACCCACACCTGCGCCCAACGCAACGGCTGCGCCCAACATCGCGACCTATAAAATCACCGCAGGTGGCAGTGCAGGGATGACCAGTTTTGATGGCGTGGTTGAGTCCGTGCGCCAAAGCACCATCGCGGCACAGGTCGCGGGCAATGTGGTACAAATCCATGTGCGTGCGGGTGACCGTGTGCGCGCGGGTCAACCATTGTTGCGCATTGATGGTCAAGCCGCCGAGCAAGCCGCCATCGCCGCGCGCGCTGAATACGAGCGTCAAGTTATGTTGTATAACAAAAAATACATCAGCAAAGCCGCGCTCGACCAAGCGAAAGTACAAATGAGTGCGGCCACCGCACAGTCGGGATTTTTCCTGATTAAAGCACCGTTCTCAGGCGTGGTCACCGATGTGAATGCAAAATTGGGTGAAATGGCGATGCCTGGAATGCCTTTATTACAAATGTTTGATCCATCGGTGATGCGCGTGAGCGCGCAAGTGCCTCAGTCACAACTGGCGCAAGTGCCCAGCTCTGCCACGGCTCGGGTTGAATTATCGGGCATGACGGATGCCAATCAATGGCTCGTGCCTGCATCCATGGAGTTATTGCCTGCGGTGGACGCGCGCACGCACAGCGGTATGATACGCTTACCTTTGAGCAGGACCAATGTCGATTTGGTACCGGGTACGTTCGCTCGCGTATGGATGGAGTTACCAACCAGTGCAAACCCAACGATCCCAACGATTTGGATTCCTGCCGCTTCTGTGGTGCGCCGTGGTGAGATGAATGCGGTGTATGTGAAATCAGCGCAAGGGGTATTTTTGTTGCGTCAAGTGCGCATTGGACAAACCCAAGGTGACAAGGTGCAAATCCTCACAGGCTTGTCGATTGATGAGGAAATTGCCATTGACCCGCAAGCGGCCGCCAGTGCCGAATCTGAATCTAAAAAATAATTGATGAACACGGTTCAATAGGAATCACGATGAGCACAACGGACAAACATCAAGCACACGAGCCTGCAACCGAAACCGCCCCTGCAAAAATGGGGATTTCGGGGCGCATCGCGGCGTTTTTCCTCAACGCACAAATTACGCCCTTGTTGGCGTTGGTGGCGTTGTTGCTTGGGGTGTTTGCGGTGATGGTCACACCACGCGAAGAAGAACCGCAAATCAACGTCACCATGGCGAATGTGTTGATTCCTTTTCCCGGTGCGTCCGCCAAAGATGTTGAACGCATGGTCGCCACACCTGCCGAGCAGGTTTTGGGGCAAATCGCTGATGTCGAACATGTGATGTCGGTCTCGCGCCCTGGCATGGCGGTGGTGACGGTGCAATACAAAGTCGGTGTACCACGCACGGAAGCCTTGGTGCGTTTGTATGACACCTTGAATTCCAATTCAGATTGGTTGCCACACAACTTGGGCGTGGGCAATCCGATTGTCAAACCCAAAGGTATTGACGATGTGCCGATTGTCACCTTGTCGTTGTTCGATAAATCACCGAATTCAGATGCGCAGGATTTGGAGCGCGTGGCGCACAGTTTAGAGTCTGAAATCAAACGGGTCGCAGGCACGCGTGAGGTCAAAACCATTGGTGGGCCTGGGCGCGCGGTGATGGTGGAGTTGGACGCGGCACGCATGTCAAGCACGGGCGTGGGAGTGAATGAGGTGCGCGGCGCGTTGCAATCGGCGAATTTGGGCGCGCCAATTGGCAATCTACTCACAGGCAATCAAACCGCGTTGATTGAAGCAGGGCCGTATTTACAAAATGCTCAAGAAGTCGGAGAACTTATCGTTGGCGTATCGGGCGGCAATCCTGTGTATTTGCGCGATGTGGCGAATGTGCGCGATGGTGCACCACCGCCTTCAAACTATGTCTGGTTTGGCAAAGCTGCCGATGAGCACAGTGGTTTTGCTGAGTATCCTGCCATCACCATGAGCATCACCAAAAAACCGGGGTCGAATGCGATTGATGTCGCCGACTCGGTGATGAAGCGTGTCGGTGAATTGAAAAACACCATGATTCCCGCCAATGTCGAAGTGGCTGAAACCCGCAATTACGGCGCGACAGCGAATGACAAAGCCATCAAACTGATTCAAAAATTAATTTTCGCCACGCTCTCGGTGGTGGCCTTGGTGTATTTTGCCTTGGGCAAACGCGAAGCGGCGATTGTTGGCGCAGCGGTGGCGTTGACCTTGATGGCAACGCTGTTTGCATCGTGGGCATGGGGCTTTACGCTCAATCGCGTGTCCTTGTTCGCGCTGATTTTCTCGATTGGAATTTTGGTCGATGATGCGATTGTGGTGGTGGAAAACATTCATCGCCACCAACAACTATTTCCCAATAAAACCTTGGCGCAACTCATCCCCGCTGCGGTCGATGAAGTCGGCGGACCTACGATTTTAGCAACCTTAACGGTGATTGCGGCACTGTTGCCGATGGCGTTTGTCAGTGGTTTGATGGGGCCGTATATGAGCCCGATTCCAATCAATGCCAGTATGGGGATGCTGTTGTCGCTCGCGATTGCCTTTGTGGTCACGCCATGGATGGCTCGGTTGTGGCTCAATCCTATTGCCAACCACAGCGAGGGTCTGTCAGACAAGCTGCGTCCGATTTTTAACAAAATATTTCGCCCATTGCTCAACGAGCAGGACGAAAAAAAAGGCGTGCGTGCGCGCTTCAAACTCGGCTTGTGGGTGTTCGGCTTGATTGCGTTTTCGATGATTTTGCCCGTGCTGGGTTTGGTGCAATTGAAAATGCTGCCGTTCGACAATAAGTCTGAGTTTCAAGTGGTGGTCGATATGCCTGCGGGCACATCGCTCGAACAAACCTCGGCCGTGTTGCACGAGCTCGGCGCGCATTTGGGGCAAGTGCCTGAAGTGACCAATTATCAAGCCTACGCAGGCACGGCCGCGCCGATTAATTTCAATGGTTTGGTGCGTCAATACTATATGCGCAGCGGTGGCGAGTTTGGCGAATTGATTGTCAATTTGAAAGACAAACACCACCGCGATGACAAGAGCCACACCATCGCCATGCGTTTGCGTCCTGAGTTGCAAACCATCGGCGCGAAATACAATGCGAACATCAAAGTGGTCGAAGTGCCGCCTGGTCCGCCGGTGCTCTCACCGATTGTCGCTGAAGTCTATGGTGCGGATGATGCGGTGCGCACCCAAATTGCTAAAGAAGTGCGCGCGGTATTTTCAAACACCGAAGGCATTGTCGATATCGATGACAGCGCACCTGCGGATGCACCACGAACTTTGCTCGTGGTTGACCGTCGCAAAGCGATGTTGCTTGGTGTGCCACAGCAATCGATTGTGGGCACATTGCGTGCGGGTTTATCGGGCGAGGCGGTGACGTATTTGCACAATCAGAGCAAATACCCCGATGCGGTCACGCTACAATTGCCCGCAGACAAACAAGGCAGTTTGGACAATTTACTCGCGCTGACCGTGCGCAATGGTCAGGGGCAAAGCGTACCGATTCGTGAATTAGTGACGGTCAGCGACACGGTGCGTGAACAAGCGATTTACCACAAGGATTTATTGCCTGTCAATTACGTGGTGGCGGATATGGCAGGCAAAGTGGACAGTCCGCTGTACGGCATGTTTGGCATGCGCGGCGATATTGCCAAAATCACTTCACCCGATGGTGGCGCGCTCAAGGAGTACTTTATCAAGCAACCCGATGATGTCTATCGCGGCTATTCGGTGAAGTGGGATGGCGAGTGGCAAATCACTTATGAAACCTTCCGCGATATGGGAATTGCCTATGGGGTCGGTTTGATTATGATTTATTTATTGGTGGTGGCGCAGTTTGGCTCGTATCTGACGCCGCTGATTATCATGGCACCGATTCCATTGACCATCATCGGCGTGATGCCAGGGCACGCGCTGCTCGGCGCGCAATACACCGCCACCAGTATGATTGGCATGATTGCGTTGGCAGGGATTATTGTGCGCAACTCGATATTGTTGGTGGATTTTATTCGTCTGCAAACCGAGCAGGGTATGCCGTTCGCGCAAGCGATTGTGGACTCTGCGGTCACGCGCGCGCAACCGATTATGCTCACAGGTTTGGCGGCGATGATGGGCGCGTTTTTTATCTTGGACGACCCGATTTTTAATGGCTTGGCGATTTCACTGATTTTCGGGATATTTGTATCAACGATTTTAACTTTGGTGGTGATTCCACTGTTGTACTTTGTCGCGTATCGAAAAAAATATGCGAACAAACAACTTTAATTTTTAGGAGAAAAAAATGACTTCATGGGGTTTAACACGTTTAATGGGTGGCTCATTCATCCTTATTTCATTGGCTTTGGGCGCGCCTGCGAGTCCATTGTTTGTCAGTCAGTGGTGGTTGGCATTCACCGCATTTGTGGGTTTGAATTTTGTGCAAAGCGCGTTTACCTGCTGGTGTTTGCCTGAGAAAATTTTCCGCAAACTTGGTGTTAAGAGTGGTTGTTGATTTGGCACTCGTCCAGCCATGAGCACACAAGAGGAACCCGTATGAAATTCACATGGAAAGCCCCAAGCACACACGTTGCCTTAGCAAATGGCGCACTTGCCATTGCACTGGCGTTTCCAATTTGGGCGCAAGCAGGTGAGTCCTTGAGTTTGCCTGAGGCAATCGATGCCGCGCAAATCCATGATAAAGAATACTTGGCATCACAAACCTTGGGTGACACGGCAGACGCATTGCGTAGTCAAGCCAACAGTCTGTGGCGACCACAAATCATGGCGACGGCTGCGATTGCCAAATCAAACCACGAAACCCGTGTGGCTGGCGCGCAGTTCTCGGCAGCGGCTTTTGGCGCAAATCCCATCACGGGCGCGAACTTCAACACAGACATCAACCGAGGCAATGCTTTTGAATGGGCGGTGAGTGCCAAACAACCTTTGTTCAACTTAGCACGCAATGCGCAGAGCAAACAGCTCAGAGCCGCCGCATCCATGACCGATTTGCAAAAAATCGGCGCGCAGCAAGCGATGATTGTGCGCATTTCTGAACGCTATTTTGACGCGCAATTGGCGCAACAAAAACTGCAATTATTGAGTGCGCAATTGGTCGCCACACAAAAAATGACTGAAGAGGCCAAGTATCGCTATGACATCGGCAATCGCCCAATTACCGAAGTGTACGAAGCGCAAGCACAATTGGCGCGGATTCAAGCCGAGCACTATGGTGCGCAAAGCGATGTGCAACTTAAACTACAACGCTTACAAGATGCCATTGGACATGTGCCCAGCACTTTGCCGAACAGCATCACTTTAAAAGAGCCTTTACCCAAGCTCGACGATGTCGCTATTTGGCTCGATAAAGCGCGCAACCACAATATCGAGTTAAAACTGCACAGTTTGGCAGTGCAAAATGCCCAAGCCCAAGTCAACGAATATGCGATAGGCGCATCGGCATCATTGGATTTGGTCGGGCAAATTGGACGCAAAAAACTCACAGGCAATGGCGACTATGGCAGTGCGAGTAATCGTGAAAACACCAGTATGGTCGGCGTGCAATTGATCGTTCCCTTGTACACGGGGGGCTACAACAGCGCGAAACACAAAGAAGCGCAAGCCGCAGTGAAAAAAGCGCAATTGGATTTGGCGACCACGCAAGAGCGTGTGGCACAACAGGTCAATGCTGCGTGGTTGGGCACGCAAACCGCACAACGACAAATCACTGCGCTCACCCACGCGCTCAAAGCGTCTGAGGCTCAATTGGATGCGACCCAAACAGGGCAAGAAGTCGGTCATCGAACCCTATTGGATGTGCTCAATGCGCAAAATCAAACCACCCATACACGCATTCAACTCGAATCTGCAAAACAAAATTATGTCTTGTCGTATTTGCGGTTGGCTGTTTTGGTAGCGGAGGGTGATGATAAAATCG
>JAGNWC010000098.1 GCA_017986195.1 Hydromonas sp. | reverse complement strand
TTTATAAAACCATTCGAGCACCCCATGCCACTGCGTCAAGACTACCTGCCCTATCCATACACCTTTTCTGAGATTCACCTGTCGCTACACTTGGATGCGCACGCCACACAGGTGCGCACGCGCATTGCGTTTGAGCGCAAAGCGGGTTTCGAAGCGCACGAACTCATACTTGATGGTGAACACATTGAACTCATCAGCGTCGCGCTCAACGGCAACCCGCTCAGTGCAACAGATTACGCCCGCACCGACAAAAATTTGACGCTGCACAACAGCCCCGCACAAGGTGAATTGGAAATCACCACCACCTGCACGCCCATCAGCAACACCAGTTTGTCGGGCTTATTCGCCACGGGCAAACATTTGATGACCCAGTGCGAAGCCGAGGGTTTTCGCCGCATCACTTATTTTGCCGACCGCCCCGATGTGTTGACCGTGTACACGGTTGAATTAATTGCCGACAAAGCCGCCTACCCCGTGTTGTTGGCCAATGGCAATTTACTCGAAGCGCACGATTTGGACAACGGTTTGCACCGCACACTTTGGCACGACCCATTCCCAAAACCATCCTATTTATTCGCAGTGGTCGCGGGTCAATTGGCGCACATTGAAGAAACTGTGCCGCACAATGGGCAATCCAAATTGTTGCAAGTGTATGTTGAACCGCACGATATTCCCAAAGCGCAATTTGCGCTGGACAGTCTGAAAGCCTCGATGGCATGGGATTTGGCGCGTTATGGTTTGCCTTTGGATTTAGAACGGTTTATGATTGTTGCGACTTCGGACTTTAATATGGGCGCGATGGAGAACAAGGGTTTGAATATTTTCAACACCAAATTCGTGCTCGCGCATCCCCAGACCGCGACCGATGTGGATTTTGAAAATGTCGAAGCAGTGGTCGGCCACGAGTATTTCCACAATTGGACGGGCAACCGCGTGACCTGCCAAGACTGGTTTCAACTGAGTTTAAAAGAAGGTCTAACGGTTTATCGTGACCAAGAATTCACCGCCGACCAACTTGCACAAGGTTTGTCCGAGTCTGAAGCTCAATCCGCGCGCGCGGTGCAACGCATTTCCAATGTCATCAACCTATGCTCCTCGCAATTCATGGAAGACGCCGGCCCCATGGCGCATCCGATTCGACCGAATTCGTATGAGGAAATCAATAATTTTTACACCATGACCGTCTATGAAAAAGGCGCGGAAGTGGTGCGCATGTACGAGACCTTGCTCGGGCGCGAGGGTTTTCGCCGTGGTATGGATCTGTATTTCAAACGCCACGATGGTCAAGCGGTCACCTGCGATGATTTTCGCATGGCAATGGCGGATGCCAATGGTGTGGATTTAACGCAATTTGCGCGTTGGTACGAGCAAGCAGGTACGCCGCGCGTCCACGCGCAGGGCACATACAATGCAGCAGCGCAAACCTACTCATTGACCCTGACCCAATCCAATCCTGCGGTGGGCATTGAATTGGACGATGCGGATTTAATCAAACCGCCGTTGCACATTCCATTTAATTTTGGCTTAATCGACAGCGTACAGCGCACGGGTTTGGCGTTAAACGACTCAGGTGCCGACACGCTCACGCTCGAGTTGACCCAAGCCACACAGACCTTTGTATTTAACAACATTCCAAACGCGCCGATTCCCTCACTCAATCGCAACTTCGGCGCGCCGATACAAGTGCAGTTTGACTACAGCGATGCAGAATTATTGACTTTACTCGAGTGCGACACAGACGCATTCAATCGCTGGGATGCGGGGCAGCAGTTGTTCACCCGAGCGATTTTAGGTGTCATGAATACTCAAAATGACCAAGCGACCGCATTGGCTGGGGAATTGCTTAAAGGTTTGAGCCGTTTACTGAACGATTCGAGTTTGTCACCTGCATATCGCGCTGTGTTGTTCACATTACCGAGTTTTGCCACCCTCTCGCAGCGTGTGCAACAAACGCAATTACTCGATCCTCAAACCTTGTTCCACGCCCGCGAAACCGTGGCAAAAGCCATCGCTCAAGCCCTCGCCTCGCAGTGGCAAAAGATTTATCATCAGTTCAATCTGAATAAGCCTTACGCCTACAACGGCAGCGCGGCGGGTGAGCGCAGCCTGAAAAATTTGGCTTTGAGTTATTGGGCAAAAGCCGAGCCAACGGCTTGGGATGCGGTGCAAACCCAATACCACAAAGCCGACAATATGACCGACCGCTATTCGGCTTTGAATATCGCCATCCAAAATTTTGCAGAACAGTCCAATCCATTGGTGCAAGATTTTTACCAACGTTTTGCCAACGAGGCATTGGTGATTGACAAATGGTTCACCGCGCAAGCCATGCGCCACACAGGTGAATTTTCGCAGATGCACGACACACTCACGCAACTGATGGCGCACCCTGCGTTCATCAATCCAAATCCGAACCGTTTGCGCTCGCTGATTTTCGCTTTTTGCAACAGCAACCCGCGTCATTTTCACCAAACCGATGGCACTGGCTATCAATTTTGGGCGGAACAGGTGTTGGCAATTGATGGCAAAAATCCGCAAGTCGCCTCGCGTTTGGCACGCACCTGCGAGCATTGGCGCACCTTTGCTGAGCCGTATCAAACACAGATGAAAAATGCCTTAGAGCGCGTTGCTCAGTCGAGCACGCTCTCGGATGACACTCGCGAAATCGTACACAAAGCCCTGCGCATTCAGTAACTGATATCAGCAAGCCGACCGATTTTTAAACTTTAAAGGAAACATGATGAAACGCAAAACACTCTCACGCTATCTGATTGAACAAGAACGCGAACACGGCAACATCCCCAATGATTTGCGCTTATTGCTCGAAGTGGTCTCACGCGCTTGCAAACTCATCAGCCATTCAGTCTCTAAAGGCGCGCTCGGTGATGTCCTCGGTGGCGCAGGTACCGAAAATATACAAGGCGAAGCACAAAAAAAACTCGATGTGCTTTCCAACGAAATTTTATTAGAAGCCAACGAATGGGGTGGACACCTCGCCGGCATGGCTTCCGAAGAGATGGAAACAATTTACGAGATTCCCAATCGCTTTCCGCAAGGCGAGTATTTACTGGTCTTTGACCCGCTGGATGGCTCATCCAACATCGACATCAATTCCCCCGTCGGCACGATTTTCTCGGTCATGAAAAAAGTCGATATGGACACCCATGTTGACGAAGAGGATTTTCTACAAAAAGGCTCTGACCAAGTCGCGGCAGGCTACGCGATTTATGGCCCACAAACTTTATTGGTACTCTCGACGGGCTTTGGCACGCACTGCTTTACCTTGGACTTGGAACTTGGCTCATGGATTTTGACCAAAGAAAACATGCAAATTCCAAAAACCACCAATGAATACGCCATCAATGCCTCGAATGAACGTCATTGGCAAGCACCCGTGCAACGTTATATCAACGAGTTGCGTGCGGGCAAAACAGGCCAACTGAACAAAGACTACAACATGCGTTGGGTGGCCGCAATGGTCGCGGACGCGCATCGCATTCTCACGCGCGGCGGCATCTTCATGTACCCCTATGATTTGCGCGAACCTGAGCGCGCAGGTAAATTGCGTTTGCTGTATGAAGCCAACCCGATTTCAATGTTGATTGAGCAAGCAGGCGGTATGTCCACCAATGGCACGCAACGCATCCTTGACATCCAACCCTCAGGATTACATGAGCGCGTGGCCGTATTTATGGGCTCATCCGAAGAAGTCCAGCGCATCACCGATTATCATTTGAATGCGCAATAAGCCATAAAAACAGTGGCAAACCCCGAACCCACCCCATCGCCCGCTGGCGAGAAAGGGGTGGACGAGGACAGTTGTGCAAGATTATGCTTGGTAAACACTTGGTAAAAAATATAGTCGCTTCATTGAAACAATCGGATGTGTCATTGCGGGCTTGACCCACTGCTGTCTCACATTTTTTTCGAACAATGACGAAGTTTCGCGTTGCTACTATTTCTCAATCAAAAACGGCAAATTGAGACATGATGGTGGTTTTTGTTGAGCATAATGACTGCACATAAAATACCCGCGCCGTCATACCAGCGTGATTTTAGCGGGTATCCACACAACAATCTAACTCGCTTTTAAAAGCCATTAATATTAGGTAACAACTGGATTCCCACTGAAATCATGCGGGAATGACGGAGTACTCAATTTTTATTTCATCATCCTTTTGGGGGTGAAATATTGATGGGACAGCAGTGGGCTTGACCCGCAATCTCCCATTGTTTAATCGAATAGCGATAACACCTTTACGCACTGCTTGTTCACCCTTTATTTGATTTTTGTAACAAAAACCACACATCGATTTTAAACTGTGTTAGAGTGACGCATCTTTGCAATGGGTCGCGTTTTTCAATGCGCAACCCAACATCAAAACCCACAGCATAAGGACACCATCATGGCAAAAGCCGAAAGCAAACCACAGGTCAATCAAGCTACCAACAACACTGAAAAAGCCAAAGCCCTTGCTGCCGCGCTGGCTCAAATTGAAAAACAATTTGGCAAAGGCTCCATCATGCGTTTGGGCAACAACGATACCCCGCCCGACATTGATGTCGTGTCCACGGGTTCGCTCGGCTTGGACGTTGCGCTTGGCGTGGGCGGTTTGCCGCGCGGTCGCGTGATTGAAATTTACGGTCCTGAATCCTCAGGTAAAACCACCCTCACTTTGCATGTGGTTGCAGAGATGCAAAAACTCGGCGGAACCTGCGCCTTTGTCGATGCCGAGCACGCATTGGACACCCAATACGCGCAAAAACTCGGCGTGGATTTTAATGATTTACTCATCTCTCAACCTGACACAGGCGAGCAAGCACTCGAAATGGTCGATGCATTGGTGCGCTCAGGCGCGGTTGACCTCATCGTGGTCGACTCGGTCGCCGCACTCGTGCCACGCGCCGAAATCGAAGGCGATATGGGCGACTCTTTACCAGGTTTGCAAGCGCGTTTGATGAGCCAAGCCCTGCGCAAACTCACCGCATCGATTGGTCGCTCGAATTGTACCGTGATATTCATCAACCAAATTCGTATGAAAATTGGCGTGATGTTTGGCTCGCCCGAAACCACCACAGGCGGTAACGCACTCAAATTCTACGCCTCAGTGCGCTTGGACATTCGCCGCATCGGTAGCATCAAAAAAG
>JAGNWC010000097.1 GCA_017986195.1 Hydromonas sp. | reverse complement strand
CATCATCAACCAACAAACCCCGATGCAAGAAGTTTGGCTCGCCTCGCGCTCGGGCGGCTATCATTTCAAATGGAATGGTGCGACTTGGGTCAATACCCGCGATGGTGCGGATTTTTGGGAGTTTTTACGGTTGGCTTTGATCGAAATCAGCCCTTAACATTTAAAAGGCTTTTATCCAAATAATAAGCAAGGTGCAATATTGTTGCGCCTTGCTTATTTGTGTGGTTGTATCGCTTGGTATTATTTGGCTTTCCCAACCGTCACACTCAAATTCACGCTGCGTTTATCACGCCAGACTTCAAGTTGCAACACCGTCCCAGGTTTGGCATCACCAATGGTGCGTGCAAAGTCGCCGACCGATTCAATCGCAACCGTGTTGATGCGAGTGACCACATCACCCACATTCAAACCGCCCTGTGCGGCTGGTGAATTGGATTCGACTTGCGTAATCACCACACCCTGAACTTTGGTCAAGCCCAATGACTGAATGTTGTCCTCGGTCACAAGAGCAATCCCCACGCCGATGCGTCCATGCTCAACCTTGCCATTGACGCGCAGTTGCTCGGCTACTTTGAGTGCATCATTAATCGGTATCGCCAGTGCCACACCCGAAAACGCGCCGCTCGGCGAGAGTATTTGCGAGTTGATGCCAATCACCTCGCCATACACATTGACCAAGGGACCGCCTGAGTTACCGGGATTGACCGCGGCATCGGTTTGAATGAACGAGACATAATCACCCGTATCACGGTTGATGGCACTGACCACGCCAGCGGTCACCGTATTTTTGAGTCCGAACGGCGAACCGACTGCCATCACCCATTCACCCACGCGCAGTTTGTCAGAGTTAGCCATCTTTAGAAATGGCAAGTCGGTCGCATCAACTTTAATCACCGCCACGTCACTTCGCTCATCCGAGCCAATGACTTTTGCTTTGAATTCGCGTTTATCGGGCATGATGACGGTGAGCGTGCTCGCGCCGTCCACCACGTGATGGTTGGTCAGAATATAGCCGTCGCTTGAAGTGATGAATCCCGAACCTTGACCCGATACTCGCTCAGAGGGGGCTTTTCCGTTGGGCGTTGTGGGTCTGATGTTACAAATTGGGACATCGGGCCAAATTTGACAAATCGGATGATTGCGCATATCAGGTATGGATTGCGCTTGAACTGTTTCACTCACACGAATATTAACCACCGCAGGCGCGACAAAATCCACCAAGCCTGTGAAGTCGGGTAAACCAGTGACCAAAGGCGCACCCGTTTGTCCTTCGGCAGGTGTGGCAATCGAGGATACTGGCGCACTGGCGAGTTCAGGGGATTTGGACTCCTGCGCGTGACAACCACTCAGTACACCACTTAGGGCAAAAAAAGCAGCAAACAAAATAGACCATGTGGTTTTTTGCATGGGGACTCCTTGGTTAAAATAGTTGCAACTGATTATGCTCAATGCCTTTGGATAAAATATGGATGACCCAGTCAAATTCAAGTGGGTTTTACTGAGAAAAAACCATGATTCGATATGGCGCAATCGCAATCATTTGGTGCGTTTACAGGCACTCGCGCACCGACTTTAAGCAACTTGTTCACCTATTGTGCGCAGATGTCTTTACTTTGGATGCCGCTATCGTGCATAATCAAGCCACAATCCTCTCATTTTTCAGGTCACCGCTTATGAATATGCCCTCTCGTTTTTACAATGAAATGTTTGCCGATGATGGGGGTGTTCGCCCGCATTATGGAGCGATGAATGACTGGCTCAAACAACAAACCCCTGACATCATCGCAGACAAGCGACGCCAAGCCGATTTGATGTTTCACAAAGTGGGCATCACCTTCGCGGTGTATGGCGAGGAGGATGGCGCGGAACGTTTGATTCCGTTCGACATCATTCCGCGCGTGTTTCCAAAATCCGAATGGTCGGCTTTGGAGCGCGGTTTGCGCCAACGCGTGCAGACCCTCAATATGTTTTTGCATGATGTCTATCACGAGCAAAATATTCTCAAAGCAGGCATCATTCCGCCCGACCGTATTTTTAACAATGCCCAATACCGCCCCGAAATGCAGGGCGTTAACGTCGCGCGACAAATTTACTCGCACATCAGCGGGATTGACATTGTGCGCGCGGGCGAAGGCGAGTTTTATGTGTTGGAGGACAATCTGCGCGTGCCATCGGGCGTGTCCTATATGCTCGAAGATCGCAAGATGATGATGCGCCTGTTCCCCGAGTTATTTTCCCAATACAAAGTTGCACCCGTGGCGCATTACCCCGATATGTTGCTCGATACCCTGCGCAGCGTTGCGCCGAGCGGAATTGACAACCCAACCGTGGTGGTGATGACCCCTGGGGCATACAACAGCGCGTATTTTGAGCACGCATTTCTTGCGCAACAAATGGGTGTGGAGTTGGTCGAAGGACAAGATTTATTCGTCGATGATTTACACGTCTATATGCGCACCACCCGCGGACCCAAGCGCGTGGACGTGATTTATCGCCGAATTGATGATGATTACCTTGATCCATTGTCGTTTCGCGCCGATTCGAGTTTGGGTGTCCCAGGATTGCTCAATTGCTATCGTGCGGGTCATGTGACCTTGACCAATGCAATCGGTACAGGTGTGGCTGATGACAAATCGATTTACCCATTCGTGCCCGACATGATTCGCTTTTACCTGTCGGAAGAGCCGATTTTGCACAATGTGCCGACCTTCCAGTGCCGCAAGCCAGACGAACTCGAATACACACTGGCAAATTTGGACAAACTCGTGGTCAAAGAAACCCACGGCGCAGGCGGCTATGGGATGCTTGTCGGTCCAGCGGCAAGTAAAGCCGAGATTGAAACGTTCCGCCGTGTTTTGATTGCCAAGCCTGAGCAATATATTTCGCAACCGACATTGGCATTGTCCACTTGCCCAACCTATGTCGATAGTGGCATTGCACCGCGTCACATTGACCTGCGTCCGTTTGTGCTGTCGGGCAAAGAAGTGCAACTCGCTCCTGGTGGTTTGACCCGCGTGGCTTTGAAAGAAGGCTCGTTGGTGGTCAACAGCTCGCAAGGCGGTGGCACCAAGGATACTTGGGTATTAGAATAATACAAAAAGAGTAAACACCTACTTTTTTTGTGAGATTAAAATTGATGTCGGGCAAGCCGCACATCAATTAGAACAAAAGCATTGGAATATTATTATGTTACTGTCCCGCACCGCAGACCACCTCTACTGGCACGCCCGTTACATCGAACGCGCAGAAAACACCGCACGTATGCTCGGCGTGAATTATGAAACCTTGCTCATGCCGCACGAAGCGCACAAAATGCGCAATTTATGGCGCGCAACTTTGGAGTTGTCGGAGTTGGAGCCACAATTTATCGAACTGTATGGCGAAATTAACACCGCCAACGTGCTGCAATTTATGATTACCGACATGCGCAACCCCTCGTCCATTCAATCTTGTCTGTGGGCAGCACGGGAAAACGCACGCGCGGTGCGTGGCAGCTTGACTTCGGAAATGTACGAAACGGTAAACAGTGTGTGGCTCGAATCACGTGAGTGGGTATCAAGCAACCGTGCCATCAACCGCGCGCCTGATTACTTGGAATGGGTCAAAATGCGTTCACACCTCATCCTCGGTGTGGCGTTGGGCACAATGTTGAAGGACGAAACGTTTAACTTTTTACGCATGGGCACCTTCATCGAACGCGCTGACAACACGGCGCGTCTGCTCGATTTGAAATTTTTTGAGCATTTTGAAATATCCCACGCCAAAGAAAAAGACACTGAACAAACCCAAGGTGAAAACGACTCCAAAGACTTCTACCACTGGGCGGCTTTATTGCGCTCGGTGTCGGGTTTTGAGGTCTATCGTCAAACCTATCACGATGTGATTACCCCTGAGCGCGTGGCAGAACTCCTCATCTTCCGCAAAGAAATGCCTCGCTCGCTCGCGGCCTGTATGAATGATTTGCGCAAAAACATCCAATATGTACGCAACGATTACTCGGCAAAAACTGAACGTTTGGTGGGGCGAATGCACGCGGATTTACAATACGGGCAGATTCAAGAAGTCCTGCAAGGCGGTATCCATGCGTATTTAACCGAATTTTTAGAAAAAACCTTTGAGTTGGGGCAACAAATCAGTCAAGACTTTTTAGTTCCGCTCAACCCTGCACACGTTAAAGTGGCATAATCACCCCTCAGAACCAAAATCTGTAAGTTGGGTAGACATCCCTATTTACCCAGCTTACCTGCTCTACAAAATCAAAAGGCAGTCATGCGTTACGAAATTCTCCACAACACGCACTACGAATACGAAACCCCAGTCTCGTACCTCATCCAACTTTTACGCCTCACACCGCGCAGTGGTGCAGGACAAAACGTCATTAACTGGAGCATCGGCGCGCCCACGCGCTTACAGCCGCAGGTCGATGTTTTTGGCAACCATACCCACGTAATGACCATCACCCAGCCGATTACCGCATTGGATGTCAATGTGCGCGGTGTGGTTGAAGTCAATGAAGATGCCTCTGGGCATCGATTCAGCGGGATGGATGGCATCTCGCCGTACATATTCACCCAAGCCACACCTTTTACTGAGGCAGACGCTGAGCTCACTGATTTTGCCAAACAATACATCAGCGGCACGCAAATTTCTGAAGCTCAAGCCCTGCGCCTGATGCAAGCAGTGCACGAAAAAATCGTTTATACCACAGGCTCGACCCAAGTTACCACGACCGCCGCGCAAGCCTTCGCGCAGGGTCAAGGCGTGTGCCAAGACCAAGCGCATGTGTTCCTCGCGTGCGCCCGCGCGCTTGGCATTCCTGCGCGCTACATCAGCGGCTATCTCAACACGGGCGATATCGGGCACGTTGCCAGCCACGCATGGATCGACGTGTACACCGATGCGCATGAATGGCTCAGTATCGACATCACCAACACCTGTATCACCGACGGACGACATTGTCGTTTGGCGATTGGGCGCGATTACGACAGTGCTTGCCCAGTGCGCGGGACACGCATGGGCGGCGGCACCGAGTCTATGGCAGCACATGTTTATGTATCCGCGCAGGGCGATGTGAATGTGTATGAGCAGTTTTTAAAACAGCAACAACAATAAACGCATTAAAAAATCGGCGCGCTCTTACCACTCAATCAAATTGGCTATAAGGCGAAGTTCGGTGACGGTTCATCCGATATGCTTCTTACGCGTCCAAAAAGATGAGCAAACGAGTAACACCGATGTGACTGTTTTTATGATAGAAATTTTAGGGCTATGATTTAGATGGCATGCTTTTTATTCTGCAACATCTGAAGTTGGTACATTCAACTCGTCCTCTTGCACACAGTTCTCGAC
>JAGNWC010000096.1 GCA_017986195.1 Hydromonas sp. | reverse complement strand
TAGTGAGACAAAGCGTTCACCTCTTTAATCGCCATCATCGGACCTTCAAACGTCGACATACCGTAGAAAGACAATGACACGATGAGGAATTTGAGAATTGGATCGTCGCGCAATTTTTCCCACGCGCCCGACAAAGTCATAATCCCGTTGATCATACCACCCCAAGATGGTGCCAACAGAATCAAAGAGAACACCATGCCCAATGATTGCGTCCAATCAGGCAATGCGGTGTAATGCAGATGGTGAGGACCTGCCCACATATACGTGAAAATCAAAGCCCAAAAGTGAACTACCGACAAACGATATGAGTAAACAGGGCGATTTGCTTGTTTCGGTACGAAGTAGTACATCATACCCAAGAACGCAGCGGTCAAATAGAAACCCACAGCATTGTGACCATACCACCATTGAACCATTGCATCTTGTGCACCTGCATAGGCAGAATAAGATTTCCACATACCCACAGGAATCGCTGCGCTATTGACCAAATGCAACAATGCAATCGCGATAATATATGAGCCAAAGAACCAGTTAGATACATAGATGTGCTTTACTTTTCGTTTCGCAATAGTGCCAAAAAACACCACCGCAAACCCAACCCATGAAACAGTAAGCAACAAATCAAGGGGCCATTCCAACTCAGCGTATTCTTTAGAAGTGTTGATACCCAAAGGATAGGTAATCACAGCACCCACAAGCACCAAATTGTATGTCCAAAAAACAAAATCTGCTAATTTGCCACCAAACAGGGTCGTATGGCAAGTGCGTTGAACAGAGTAGAATGCCGCAGCAAACAACGCAGTCCCACCAAAGGCAAAAATCACTGCATTGGTGTGCAAAGGACGTAAACGACCAAATGACAACCAAGGTACTCCAAAATTTAATTCTGGGAAAGCCAGTTGCGCGGCAATAATAACCCCGACCAACATCCCTACGATACCGTAAATTACCGACATTATGGCGAACCAACGCACAATGCGATAATTATAGGTTGCGGCTTGTGCTGATGACATAGCATGCTCCATTAATAAAAAATAACATGTTTAAATTCACCCCACGACAGTATTTTTGAAGAAAACCACACATTTCACACCTGTCTGAGACTCCTTGTATCCACATTGTAACCTTAATTAATCCAAATTCACAGGCTTTTCATGTGGTTTTTTTCAGTCATTTGTGGCAAAAATGATGCAACAGAACACACAAAAAGCCACCCGTAACAAGGTGGCCTTAAAAATAACCTTAATTTATAAGGGGTTTTGAGTTATTTTCCGTAGTTTTAGTTATTTCAAACTATACTGAAAAAGACGAGCCGCACCCACATGTGGTTGTTGCATTTGGGTTACGAATCACAAATTGCGCACCGTCCAAATCTTCTTTGTAATCAATTTCCGCGCCAACCAAGTATTGATAACTCATAGAGTCCACCAATAATGTCACACCGTCTTTTTCCAATTGGGTGTCATCCTCGTTGATAACTTCGTCAAAGGTAAAGCCGTATTGAAATCCTGAGCAACCACCACCCTGCACAAACACGCGCAGCTTCAAGTCGGGATTACCTTCCTCAATAATTAGAGATTTGACTTTTTCAACCGCGCTGTCCGAAAACACAAATGGTGCGGGTGCTAAATTTTCTACATTGGCATTCATCATAATTCCTTTCAAAATATATGGATCTGGGGTTGATTATACCTGAACTTGAGCAGACACATCATTCCCCAAAATACCTACCATTAAGGCATCAGCGACACGATGTTTAAACCCGTGGTTTCAGGCAAACCAAACATGAGGTTCATATTTTGTATCGCTTGCCCTGCCGCACCTTTGACCAAATTGTCCTGCACCACCAATATAATCAGCAAATCACCGTGGCGTTGCAAGGCGATGCGCAGCATGTTTGAACCGCGCACCGAGCGTGTTTCAGGCTGCGCGCCCCATGGCATGACATCGACAAACGGCTCATTAGCGTATTGCGCCTCAAATAATGCTTGGAGTTGCTCATTACTCAAGACCTGACCCGCATCGTTCAAGCGCACGTACAGGGTCGAAAACATCCCGCGTATCATCGGCACCAAATGCGGTGTAAATACCAAGTTGACTGATGCCAATTCCGATAGACCCGCAAATTGATTGAGCTGCGCCACAGTTTCGGGGTGATGACGATGACCCGCAACGCCGTAGGCTTTCATGCTGTCAGCCGACTCAGAGAACAAGCTGCCGACCTCGGCTTTGCGCCCCGCGCCCGACACGCCTGATTTACAATCAGCGATGATGCCGTCCAATTGAATCAATTGATTTTTGAGCAATGGGTACAAACCCAATTGCATGGTGGTCGGATAGCAACCTGGATTGGCGACCACGCGGGCTTTTTTGACCGCATCACGGTTGAGCTCGGTCAGGCCATACGCCGCCTCACTCAAAATCTCTGGGCAAGTGTGCGGGATTTTATACCACTGCTCAAACGTCGCCACATCAGCAATCCGAAAATCCGCCGCCAAGTCGATGATTTTGACATTGTGCTTGAGCAACTCGGGCGTTTGCGCCATCGCCACGCCGTGCGGTGTGGCAAAAAACACCACATCGCAGGTATTGAGCAAACCATCTTTTGGGTCAGAAAAGCACATGTCCACCATGCCGCGCAAATTCGGAAACATCTGCGCCACAGGCATACCCGCTTCGGTGCGCGAAGTAATCGCAACCAATTCTACATTCGGATGCAGGCTGAGGATGCGCAGCAATTCCACGCCCGTGTAGCCTGTACCGCCGACAATGCCGACTTTAATTTTTTGTGTCATTTGTTTTTCCTTTTTCTCAGGAATGGGTTTGGAGCTTGTGTCCCAAGATTTACCACATGCCGTGCAACGGAAATACCAACGGTGGGCAGTGCCTACCCTACTTCGTTGGAATCTCACGACCATAATATCCGAGCGTAAGAATAACAAAAAAGACCACTGGTAAGCGGTCTTTTTTGCTGTCGTTCCGACGTTTTGCCTATCCAAAAAACAGATTGGATTAACGTTTTGAGAACTGTTTGCGACGACGCGCTTTGCGGAAACCGACTTTTTTACGTTCGACTTCACGTGCATCGCGAGTCACCAAGCCAGCGTGTGACAGAACAGGTTTCAAACCTGCATCATAATCAATCAAAGCACGGGTGATGCCATGACGCACCGCACCCGCTTGACCTGATTCGCCACCGCCATGCACATTGACCATGATGTCAAATTTTTCAGTGAACTCAGTCAAAACCAAAGGCTGACGAATAACCATCAACGCAGTTTCACGACCAAAGTATTCGTTTGCAGGTTTACCGTTAACCACGATATTGCCCGCGCCCGCTTTCAAGAACACACGTGCGACCGCGCTTTTACGACGACCTGTGCCATAGTTGTAGTTGCCATTCATATCTATGTCCTATCCCTTAAATTTAAATGTCCAACACTTGGGGTTGTTGAGCCGAATGTGGATGCTCACTGCCCGCATACACTTTCATTTTCTTAATCATTGCGTAACCCAAAGGACCTTTAGGCAACATGCCTTTAACCGCTTTTTCCAATGCGCGACCTGGATGACGCTCTTGCATTTTGCGGAAATTGGTTTCATAGATACCGCCTGGATAACCAGAATGGCGATAGTATTTTTTGTCTTCGAATTTAGCACCCGTCACGCGCAGTTTGTCTGCGTTCACGATTACAATAAAATCACCCGTGTCAACGTGCGGCGTAAACTCTGGTTTATGCTTGCCACGCAAACGACGTGCAACTTCACTGGCTACACGACCCAACACTTTATCCGTCGCATCGACGACATACCAGTCATGTGTGACTTCGTGTTGTTTTGCTGAAAAAGTTTTCATTACTTTTTTCCAATAAAATAAAATTAAACAACCATCTCTCTGCGCAACATTGCTTATATTTGCAACCTCTCCCGCGCGCCCATCAATGGACTGAGCCTTGGATTATCGGTGATATCAAGTCAAAAGTCAAGATTTAAGCCCGACTCTAATGAAGGAATGGACGTTTTTGTGGCATAAAAAAAACCCAAGCCAAAAGCTTGGGTTATAAATCCACCAAAGAAGGGTGGAGGAGACAATTTGAGACTGCGTTGCAGTCAACGGTTCACATTATACGGGCTTTTGCGTGCCTTGCAATAAAATAACACACAATCATATTGGATCCAAACCGAGTCGCCGATATATAATTTTGTTTATAAAATATTTTCAATAATATTTATGGAATAAATTTAATGGGCATAAATTATTTTTGTTTTTACTGAAATCAATAAATATCAACTTCGAGAAATTCCGTTGCTGATTTGCAACACTCATTTCTGTCAAGAATGAAATTGAAGTGGGCTTTCAATAATCACCTCATTTTCATCATCGGTTATAATGCGAGCTCAATTTTAGGAGCTAAAAATGAAATGTACGGTGCGTTGGGCAGGGAAAAATGCAGGGATGTCGTTTATTGGCGAATCAGGCAGTGGTCATGCCGTGGTCATGGATGGCGCACCCGAAGCGGGCGGACGCAATTTAGGTCCACGCCCTATGGAAATGTTGCTCATGGGAACGGGCGGTTGTAGTGCCTTTGATGTGGTATTGATTTTACAAAAATCTCGACAAAATGTGTCTGATTGCCAAGTGCATTTGGATGCCACGCGCGCCGAGAGCGACCCCAAAGTATTTACCAAAATTCATTTTCATTTCGTGGTCAGTGGTCACGGTTTGTCTGATACTGCCGTTGAGCGCGCAGTCAAACTGTCTCACGATAAATACTGTTCCGCAAGTATTATGCTGGCTCAAGTAGCCGAAATCACACACAGTTTTGAAGTCGTAGATACACTCACTTTTTAGAACCATCTATCACGCCATCATAAATTTGCACAGAATGATACTCGACAATCAGTGCGCTTGATTCCACCATCCTTACATCGTTACTCTCCAAAACCCAAAACAAAAAAGCCCCATCTAATGACAGGGCTTTGTTTACATCCTAACAACAGTGCACATCAGGTGAAGCTAAGGTCGTTTATAAACTGGGAACGGCCAAATCGTCGCAGACTTCGCCACGGGTGGCTGCACTTCAGGCTGCACTTCGCTCTTAGCCATCGGCGATGCCTTCTGCTCAGACGATACGCCACCTGATGCAGTCATTACTTTTTTTCGGTATTGACCGCTTTTTTGGCTGCAGGTTTTCGGGCAACTGGCTTGGCTGAAACTTTTGCCGCTGGTTTAGCAGCAGGTTTTTTTGCAACAGGCTTGGCTGCGACTTTCGCCGCTGGTGTGGCAGCAGATGCTTTTGCAGCAGGCTTGGCTGCGACTTTCGCCGCTGGTTTGGCAGCAGATGCTTTTGCAGCAGGCTTGGCTGCGACTTTTGCTGCTGGTTTTGCAGCAGATGCTTTTGC
>JAGNWC010000095.1 GCA_017986195.1 Hydromonas sp. | reverse complement strand
GTCGATGACTATGTGGTGGTCGATACCGATGCAATTTGCGCGGCAATTAAAGACGTATTCCAAGACACGCGCTCAATTCTCGAGCCCTCAGGCGCGATGGCATTGGCGGGGCTGAAAAAATACGCCGAGGATAAAAACCTCAAAGGACAAAACCTCATCGCCGTCGCCTCGGGTGCGAACACCAATTTTGACCGTCTGCGCTTTGTCGCTGACCGTGTGGAAATTGGGCAGTCGCGTGAAGCCTTGTTTGCGGTGAGCATTCCTGAGGAGCGTGGTTCGTTCTTGCGTTTGTGCGAATTGGTTGGGCAAGAGCGCAGCGTGACTGAATTTAACTATCGCATGAATGACAAAACACAAGCACACATCATGGTCGGTATTGCGGTGAGCAACGCACGCGAATCGGGCAAAATCGCCGAAAAATTCAGTAAAAAAGGCTTTGAGACCACCGATTTGACCCACAACGAATTGGCCAAGCAACACGTGCGCAATATGGTCGGCGGCGTGAGTGGCAACGTCACCGATGAGTTGATTTATCGCTTTGAGTTTCCTGAGCGTCCCGGTGTGCTGATGCAATTTCTGACCCATGTCTCGCCGCATTGGAATATCTCATTGTTTCAATACCGCTCTGAGGGCGGCGACTACGGCAGCGTGTTGGTCGGCATTCAAGTGGCGAAAAAAGACCGCACGCAGTTTAAGAAATTTGTCACAACCTTGGGGTATCGTTATTGGGATGAAACCGAAAACCCTGCGTACCAATTGTTTTTAAAGGCTTGAAATACATGAGCGAAATGGATGAACAAGTTCCATTGAGCATCACCATTGTTCCTGTCACACCCTTTGCGCAGAACTGCTCGATTGTGATGTGCAACACCACGCATGATGCAGTGGTGATTGATGCAGGTGGCGATGTGCCCACACTGATGAAACAAATTCGTGAGATGGGTGCGCAGGTGCGCGAGTTGTGGCTCACACATGGGCATGTAGACCACGCCAGCGGTGCGCCCGAACTGGCGGACGCTTTGCAAGCCGAGTACGGCTTGGATGCACCTGTACCCATCATCGGCCCACACGAAGCCGATCAGTATTGGATTGATGATGTACCCACACGTGCGCGGGCGTATGGTTTTGCGGGCAATGCGCGCGCGTTTATCCCCACGCGGTATTTGCACGACGGTGATGTATTACACATTGGCACAGAAACGGTGCACGTGTTGCACTGCCCAGGTCACACCCCAGGGCATGTGGTGTTTTATCATGAATCCATGCGTTTGGCTTGGGTGGGCGATGTGTTGTTTGCTGGTTCCATCGGGCGTACTGATTTTCCAGGCGGCAACCATGCGGATTTAATCAACGCCATCAAAAGTAAATTACTGCCGCTGGGCGACGATGTACAATTTATCTCAGGGCATGGTCCGATGTCCAATTTTGGCGAGGAACGTCGCTTTAACCCTTATTTGTTATCATAACTGCTATGACTGAACTAAACCGTGCCTTTTTATATCAAGAAACCCATGCTCGTCCGTATTTGAATTTACCCGTGCCATGCACAGTGGCGCACCTATCGTATTGGAAAGGCGACAGCCAATCGACCGAATTATTGGATTTGGCAAAGACTTTGGCGCAACGTCAAGGCATCACGCCCAAAAGCCATCAAAACTCATTTTTTGAATACGCTTGTCAAAATTACCACATCCGTTTTGAGCAACACACCGAATTTGACACGTTGACCATTGCTCAGTCTTTGGAGTTGGATGCGCCCGTATTTGGCACCAATCCTTTATCCATCGTCGATGAAGCCGCACTGGCAAACATTGATGCGCAGATTTTGGTTAAAACCCATTTACACATTGCGCTCAAACCCGAGGACACGAGTGACATCAAAGCAGAAGTAACTCGTCAATTTGCTGACATTAATGGTGAAACACAGGTCTATGGCTCATACGTCATGGATCGTCGTGCAGAGGTCTATACTGACTTTAAATTGGATGCGCAAGGTAATTCACGGTACTTTGCGGTCAGCCATAGTTTGAACAACACCGATGCGGGAAGACTGATCACGCGTTTGATTGAAATGGAACACTACCGAATCCTCGCACTAATTCCAATGAAAGATGTGCGCACTGTGAGCAAAGAACTTACAGGTATAGACACACATCTGGCGCAAATTCTCAGCGCGATTTCAGACGATGCAGATGAGAGTGATCCACAAGCACAACATCGCCGTTTGGATGAGTTGCTCGAAATCGCCAAAGTGGTTGAGAGTCATCGCAACACACTCTCCTCACGCTTTTCCGCCAGCCGTGCGTATTATCAAATTGTGCAATTTTCATACGACAAATTGCACGAAGAAAAACTCGGTTCTTTACAACGCCTGCAAACTTTTGTCGAGCGACGTTTGGGACCCGCAGTACGCACATTTGATTCAATGCGCCGTCGGCTTGAGGACATCTCGCACCGGATTGACCGTATTGCCGAGCTCTTGCGCACAGAAATCAATGTACAAATGCAGTTTCAAAACAGTGCCATGCTCAAAGGCATGGACAACAGTGCCAAAATGCAATTGAAAATGCAAAAAACGGTTGAGGGCATTTCAATTGTGGCTTTGACCTACTACGCAATTAGCGTGTTGGGTTATTTGATTGGAATTTTTGTACATGGTGATACCAAATATACCGTGATGGGGCTTTTGGTGTTGCCTGTCGCAGGTTTGATTTGGCAAGCGCAAAAAAAATTGTTACACAAAACAAAGCCAACGAAGACAGAAGATAACGACACAATACCGTAACTTATCAAAAGCTCATTATTAGCCCGCACGCGCATATCGAAAATAAAGGTCATTCAAAAAAATACTCTACAATGCCCCGCACACATTGCATTGTTTTAGAATAAAAGACAAAAGGAGACACCATGAAGTTTGATTACCCCATCATCATTGTTGACCAAGATTTCAACCTAGACAATATTTCTGGTTCTGGCATGCGCGCGCTTGCCGAAGCCCTGCAAACACAAGGTGAGTCTGTGGTGGTGGTCACACAAGCACGGGATTTTTTGGGGCTCGCGCAGCAATCCGCGCGCGCCTCTGCATTCATCGTTTCGGTGGATGAGCCCGAAAATGGTGAAGTTGAGTTAGAAGATGCCAAAGCACAAACCATAGAAGACCTACGCGCCATGGTGCAATCCATTCGTGCGCGCAATTTGGACATCCCGATTTTCCTCTATGGGCGCACCCACACTTCGCGCGATTTACCCACCGACGTGCTGCGCGAGATGCACGGCTTTATGAATATGTTCGAAGACACCAACGAATTCATGGCTCGGCGCGTCCGACGTGAGGCAAAATTGTATGTGGATGGTTTGTTCACGCCGTTTTTCCGCGCGTTGGTCAATTACGCACAAAACTCTTCCTACTCATGGCATACCCCTGGACATTCGGGCGGTGTGGCGTATTTGAAAAGTCCTGTGGGGCAATTGTTCCACCAATTTTATGGCGAAAACATGCTGCGTTCGGACGTATGCAACTCGGTCGAAGAATTGGGGCAACCCTTGACCCATACGGGTCCTATTTTGGACTCCGAAATCAACGCAGCCCGTATTTTCAAAGCCGATCATTGCTTTTTCGTCACCAATGGCACATCCACATCCAACAAAGTCGTCTGGCATGCCAATGTGGCACCAGGGGACATCGTGGTGGTGGATAGAAACTGCCACAAATCGAATTTACACGCTATTATTATGACGGGAGCTCTGCCTGTATTCCTTGCGCCGACCCGCAATTACCACGGCATCATCGGCCCAATTCCAAAATCTGAATTCTCGATGGAAAACATACAGGCGAAAATTGACGCGCACCCACTCATCGAGGACAAAACACGCAAGCCGAAAATCTTTACACTCACTCAGTGTACTTACGATGGGGTGATGTACAACGCCCATGCAATCAAATCCATGCTCGACGGTAAGATTGACACCCTACATTTCGATGAGGCGTGGCAACCGCATGCGTATTTTCATCCGTTCTACAAAAACTATTACGCCATTGATGGTGAATACGGACGCACACAAAAATCCATCGTGTTTTCGACCCAATCAACCCATAAATTGCTTGCCAGTTTGTCGCAGGCCTCACAAATTTTGGTGCAAGACGCGACCAACAACCCCTTGGATCGTTACCGTTTTAACGAAGCTTATTTGATGCACGCGTCCACCAGCCCGCAATACTCGATCATCGCATCGTGCGACATCGCTGCCGCCATGATGGATGCACCAGGAGGGACAGCTTTGACCGAAGAGTCACTCATCGAGGCGATGGACTTTCGCCATGCGATGCGCAAAGCTGAGGCCGAGTTTGCCGAATTGAACACATGGTGGTTTAAAGTGTGGGGGCCTGAACATTTACCCAACAATGGCATCGGTAGCTCAAGCGATTGGCAAATCAAAGCAGGCGATGATTGGCACGGCTTTGGCGCAATCGAACCCGACATGAACATACTTGACCCCATCAAAACTACGGTGATGATGCCCGGTTTAAACATGACAGGCACGTTTGAAGAGACGGGGATTCCTGCGGCGATTGTAGCGAAATACTTATCGGACTACGGCATTATCATTGATAAGGTCGGCCTGTACTCGTTCTTTGTGATTTTTAACATCGGCATCACCAAAGGACGTTGGAGCAGCCTACTCATCGAATTGCAACAATTTAAAGATATTTACGATGACAATAAACCCGTTTGGCGCATCTTCCCAGAATTTGCCAAATCTTATCCGCAATACGAAAAAATGGGGATTAAAGACTTGTGTCAAGCCATCCACGACACTTATAAAAAATACAATATTGCCCACACGTTGCACGATATGTATGTCAAACCAATTGTCCCTGCGATGACCCCTGCTGAGGCGTGGGGGCGTGTCGCGCACCGCAAGGTAATGCGTGTGAATGTGCGTGATTTAACAACCCAGCATGTCACGGGTGTGCTGCTCACGCCTTATCCACCTGGCATTCCTTTGCTGATTCCTGGTGAGTACATGACACAAGAAGTCATTGATTACTTACACTTTACCTTGGAATTCAATACCCAATTCCCAGGCTTTGAGCAATCGGCGCATGGTTTGATTAAAAACACCGTCAATGGGCACTTGGAGTACTTCATCGACTGTGTCGAGCTTTAAGACAACCCCACACAACCCCTCTACTAAGTAGAGGTTTCCAGCAGACCGATTTTAATCAACCTTATAAAAAACACCTATGCGCCCATAGTGGCGCATATTTTTCGGTTAAAATGCTCTTGCTTACACATAAAGCAATTTTTTTAATTTTATATATTTAGAAATAAGGGTTATTTATGAACAAATTATTAGCAGAATTTTTTGGCACATTTTGGTTGGTGTTCGCTGGCTGTGGCAGTGCGGTTTTGGCGGCGGGTTTTAACGGCGAAGGCA
>JAGNWC010000020.1 GCA_017986195.1 Hydromonas sp. | reverse complement strand
CCCAACGGATGCGTCGGATTTTCTCGAGCAAATGGTGCAACCTTTTGTTTTTAGACGATATTTAGATTATGACGCGATTGATGCGCTGCGTGATGTACACAGCAAAATTCGTGACAAAGCCCATGCGCGCGCTGTCAAGAATCCCGAATCTGAAGACATTAAAATCGGTTCTGGCGGCATTCGCGAAATAGAATTTTCTGTGCAATTGCCACAAATTATCAAGGGTGCGCGTTTACCAAAGTTACAACAAAAAGCCACCTTATCGGCATTGCCCGAATTGGCAAATGCGAGTTTGATTGATGCAAGCATTTCGGAGCAGTTGCGCACGCACTATGTTTTTTTACGTCATTTTGAGCATCGAATTCAATACCTCAATGACGCGCAAACCCAGCAAATTCCAATTGAGCCTGAATTGCGAACACGTTTGGCGAGTGCCATGGGCTTTGCAAATTATAGCGAATTAGAAGCGCAACTGCGTGCTGGACAGCAACAAGTGGCGCAGTATTTCAACAGTTTATTTGATTATTCAACCGAGGATACACCACAGAACAGCGACGACAGACAAAACGATGAATCAGCGAGTTTGTGGGCGCATTTTGAATCACCCCAAGAAGCGCAGGATTTATACACGCAAACCAACACCAATCCGCGTTTATCGCTGCTGCCTGAGCGCAGTTTAGCGCGTTATCAGCAACTCATCCTCAGTGGTGCGCGCACTTTGGTGGCACAGAATCCCGATGCACAGTTGCCAACAGAATGGCTGCGTCGCGTGTGGAATTTTCTCGATGCCATCAGTCGGCGCAGCAGTTATTTGGCTTTATTGGTCGAATTTCCCAAGGCAATGGAACGTTTGGTTGAATTGCTCACACGTTCGCGTTGGGCTGCCGATTACCTCACCGCGCACCCGATTTTGCTCGATGAATTGCTCAATATTGAGCAATTGCACCGCGCACCTGATTGGTCACAATTACAAAACCATTTGAATGATTTACTGGCGCACGCCGCGCCCGATGTTGAGCGGCAGATGGATATTTTACGCGAGACCCACCACAGCCAAATTTTCCGCCTGCTCGCGCAAGAATTGGATGGCTTGTGGACAGTTGAGCAACTCGCTGACCACCTGTCGGATTTAACCGATGTCATGCTGCAATGCGCCCTGACCCACTGTTGGAATGCTTTTAATAAAAAACACATCGATGCGCCCAAATTGGCCATCATTGCCTACGGCAAACTCGGCGGCAAAGAAATGGGCTACGCGTCGGATTTGGATTTGGTGTTTATTTATGAAGATGCCGACCTCGAAGCGGGCATGATTTACGCACGATTTGCGCAGCGTTTGGACAATTGGCTGACCGCGCCAACAGGTGCGGGCGTGTTGTTTGAGACTGATTATCGCCTGCGACCCAATGGTGACAGTGGTTTGATGGTGGTCTCGACCAAAATGTTTGAACAATATCAAAGCCAATCCGCATGGTTTTGGGAATTTCAAGCCCTCACCCGTGCGCGCTTTTGTGCGGGCGATGCATCCGTCGGCACATGGTTCGAGCAATGCCGCCGCGAGATTCTCGCCCAACCGCGCGAGATTGAAAAAGTGCGCCACGAGATTTTAGACATGCGTGCCAAACTTCAAGCAGGTCACCCCAACCCAAGCGAACTGTTCGATCTCAAATACGATGCAGGTGGCATGGTGGACATCGAGTTTTGCGTGCAAGCATTGATACTAAGTTACTCGAATATTCATCCTGAACTTCTTGATAACAAAGGAAATATTGCGCTGCTTGAGCGAGCCGAGCAAGCGGGTTTAATCAGTCAAGGATTGGGTGCGCGTTGCGGTGATGCCTATCGTGAATACCGTCATTTGCAACACATCGCGCGTCTGCAAAACATCGCAAAACCGAGGGTAGCGACCGCAACGGTGGCTGAATATGTCAGCGCAGTCAATCAGTTGCGGGTTGAAGTTTTGGGACAATAACGACGGGTTTGATGTTGGGCAACAAAAAATGGTGGGTAATATACCCACCATTTTTCTCAAAAACCTGACCAAAAGCCTACAAATTCAACTTCGTTGAGATTATTTTGGTTTTTTCTGATTCGCCATCATTCTTTCCCAAGCAATATTGGTAAACACTTCATAACCACCTTTGGTATTGGTTTGAAGCACTAAAGAAGTCCAGTTTACTTGATCTGCGGGCAAAATAGCTTGAAACTGCAATAAATCATTCACTTGTTTATTGACATCACATTTTGAAACATCAATATCCACCAATTGTTTCTCACCTTTGGCATTTGTAATGCGCGCATTGTTGTACACAACCATTTTTTTGGGGTCAGTACGGTCTAATATTACCGTGATTAAATCCCAGTTCGCAGGGGCATATTTAATTGCGCACTCAGATACCAAGTTGGCGGATCCATCTTTTTGTGCTTGAGTGATTTCCTGCGCCATCAATGAAGGTGCGCCAATTAAAGCCAATAAGGCAGCGGTAATTTTAATAAAACTTTTCATGATAAATCCTTTAACAAATGAAAAAACGAGTTGATTATACCGAAATTTGACTTTCAAAGGAAAAAACGGCGAACTTTCATATATTTGACTTACAACTTACGCCATCTCACGTATTTTTGCCAAAGCCTGCTCAATGCGTTCCACCACGATGATTTTCATGCCCTCAATTTTCTGCTTGGGGGCATTGGCTTTGGGAATCAATGCGTGGGTAAATCCCAATTTGGCGGCTTCTTTGAGGCGTTCTTGACCGCGCGGCGCAGGACGCACCTCCCCCGCCAAACCAATTTCACCGAATACCACCAAACCTTTGGGCAAGGGTTTGTTGCGCAAGGATGAAACGATGGCGAGCAACACCGCCAAATCCGCCGCAGGCTCGGTGATTTTCACGCCACCGACCGCATTGATGAACACATCTTGGTCAAAACACGCGACACCTGCATGGCGGTGCAGCACCGCGAGCAGCATCGCCAAACGGTTTTGCTCCAAGCCCACCGACAGTCGCCGCGCATTCGGCGCGTGCGAGGCATCGACTAAGGCTTGAATCTCAACCAGTAACGGGCGTGTGCCCTCTTGTGTGACCATCACGCACGAACCTGCCACGTCATCGTTGTGTTGTGAGAGAAATATCGCCGATGGGTTGGTGACCCCCTTCAATCCCTTTTCGGTCATGGCAAACACGCCCAACTCATTGACCGCGCCAAAACGATTTTTAAATGCGCGTATCAAGCGAAATGACGACTGTGTGTCGCCCTCAAAGTACAGCACAGTATCGACTATGTGCTCCAACACGCGCGGCCCCGCCAAACTGCCCTCTTTGGTCACATGCCCGACCATTATGAGGGTGATGCCCGTGGCTTTTGCCACGCGGGTCAGTTGCGCGGCGCACTCGCGCACCTGCGCCACCGAACCTGGGGCGGATGAAAGTTCGCCCGAATACATGGTTTGAATCGAGTCAATCACCGCGACATCAGGTTTGAGCTGCATGAGCGTATTGATGATGCTGTCTAAATTAATTTCGGCTTGAAATTGCATGTGTGCATCTGATACGTCCAAACGCTGCGCGCGCAAGGCAATTTGCGCGCCTGATTCCTCACCACTGACATAGAGTACCGAGCGCGTTTTGGACAGCATGGCGAGCGATTGCAGCAAAAGGGTTGATTTACCAATCCCAGGATCGCCACCAATCAGTATCACACCCCCAGACACCAAGCCGCCGCCCAATACACGGTCAAATTCAGGCAGCTCACTGGAAAAGCGCGGCACATCCTGCGCATGAATCTCCGACAACGCCTGTACTGGCGCAGTCGGTGCGAGTGCAGAAAAGCGGTTGCTACTGGCTTTTTCGGGGGCGGTCTCAATCAAGGTGTTCCATGATTGGCAATTTGGGCATTGTCCCGACCATTTGGCGGATACGCCGCCACAATCCGAGCAGACGTATTGGTTTTTAGTTGGTTTTGCCATGATTTCCCCCTATCAATATTGCAATTATAACCAATTTATGTGCTTAAAATTAAAACGCTTGTGCTTTGTTATATAATGCGCATCATTACCCATTTTTTAGGAATTGCTATGAACACAACCAATCCTGACCTCTCACACCCAAAAGTAGTGGAATTGACTGCGCATGACTTACCTGCGCGCTGCCCCAACCCAGACATGCAAGCGTGGAACAGCCACCCGCTGGTGTACCTCACATTGGATCACGGCGTGGGCACATGTCCTTACTGCGGAACAGAATACCGCCTCAAAACGGGCGAAAAAATTGCAGCACACTGATTTATTAAGGATTTTATGAACAAACGCATTGATTTTTACTTTGACTTTACCTCGCCTTATGGTTACTTTGCCAGTACGCGCATCAACGAATTGGCGAGCCAATACGGACATCATGCGGATTGGCACCCGTTTGTGGGCGAACAATTCAAGCCGACCAACAGCGGCACAGGTTTGTCACAAATCCCCGTCAAATTAGAATATCAAAAGCGCGATCAAACGCGCACCGCGCAGTTTAACGGCATTGCATACACAGAACCGGGTGTACAAGTGCTGGATGCGCGTTATGCTTCGCGTGCGGTGATGTGGGCGGAAAGCAAATTTGGTGAAAGTCGTGGGATTGAGTTGGCGCAAGCGATTTTCAAAGCCTATTACGTTGAGGGTAAAAATATTGGCGACACGCAAACTTTGGTGGCGATTGCCCAATCTTTAGGTATGGATGCCGAAGAAGTCAGCACGGGCATCAGCAGTGCCAATACACGCGAACAATTGCGTGCAGAAATTGATTTGGCGACTGCCAAAGGTGTGTTTGGTTCGCCCTTTTTCTTGCTCGACGGCGAGCCATTCTGGGGCTTTGATCGCATGGGGCAACTTGAAGCAGCCTTACAACGCAAAGCCGTCAAGGCATAATTTTCAACCATGCGCCCCGCTGACAGATACGAATTTTTTCGCCGCCTTCGAGCGGCGAACCCACATCCAACCACAGAATTGGTGTACAGCACGCCGTTTGAATTATTGATTTCGGTCGTGCTCTCTGCGCAGGCCACCGATGTCGGCGTGAACAAAGCCACCGCGCGACTCTACCCTGTTGCCAATACGCCTGAAACCATACTGGCTTTGGGCGAAGACGGTTTGATTGAGTACATCAATACCATAGGTCTGTTTCGCAGCAAAGCCCGCCACATCATGGGTTTGTGCCAAATGCTGATTGAGCAGCACAACGGCCAAGTGCCGCATGACCGCGCGGCTTTGGAAGCACTGCCAGGAGTTGGGCGCAAGACCGCCAACGTCATCCTGAACACGATTTTTGGCGAGCCAACCATGGCAGTTGACACCCATATTTTTCGCTTGAGCAACCGCACTGGTTTAGCAAAAGGTAAAGACGTGCTGGAAGTTGAGCAAAAATTACTCAAAAATATCCCCAAAGAATTCCTCGTCGATGCGCACCATTGGCTAATTTTGCATGGCCGTTATGTGTGCGTAGCGCGCAAACCAAAGTGTGAGGCGTGTATTGTTGAGGATTTGTGCGCATTTAAGGGTAAAATCTTACCCACTTATTTAACTGAATAATTGAACCCTGCCCTAAAAATCATGAATCCTTCATTTACATTGACCGCACTACTTTTGGTCGCCACGGGCGGCGCGATTGGCTCAGTTGGACGCTATGTATTGTCAGCATTGACCATGCGCTGGGTCAGTCCGTACAACGCGGTGGGCTTTCCTTGGGGCACGCTGTTGGTGAATATTTTGGGATGCTCGGCGATTGGCATCTTAGCGGTGTTGATTGAACGGCTATCATCATTTAACGCCGAACTGCGTCTATTGCTCATCACAGGGGTTTTGGGCGGATTCACAACTTTTTCCAGTTTTGGCTTGGACACTTGGTATCTGATGCGCAAAGGCGAATGGTTGTACGCAACCGCGTATGTCAGTGCCAGCGTGGGCTTTGGGCTTTTGATGGTAGCGTTAACGTTTGCTTGGATGAGCAAAACACATTGATTGTTTTCTAAATTCGTGTAGAATTTGTGTACAAAATTTTTCCCTAAAAACAGGAGCCAACATGACCCGTCTGAGCGAACTCGCCACAAAACGCAAAACCACCAAGGTATTTGATGCCACTCGCAAACTCAGTGAAGCACAAATTGCCGAGATAAAAACCTTATTACAATACACGCCTTCCTCGACCAACTCCCAACCGTGGCATTTCGTCATCACCAACAGTGCTGAGGGCAAAGCGCGCATCGCCAAAGCCACCGACGCAGGACATCAATTTAACAGCAGTAAAATTCTCGACGCATCGCATGTCATTGTCCTGTGCACCAAAAATGTCATGGATGAAGGGTATTTAGAACAATTGCTGGAACAGGAATCCAAAGATGGGCGTTTTGCCAATGAGGAATTCAAAAAAGGTCAGCACACAGGGCGCAGTTTTTATGCCAATATGCACCGTTACGAACTCAAAGACGCACAACACTGGATGGAAAAACAAGTGTACATCGCTTTGGGTTCGCTGTTGCTTGGTGCGAGCGTCATGGGGATTGATGCCTGCCCGATTGAAGGCTTTAATTCCAGCGTGCTCAATGAGGAATTGGGTCTGCGTTTGGAGGGGTTAAACGCTTCGGTGATTGTCGCTTTGGGCTACCATGCTGAATCGGACATCAACCAAAGTTTGCCCAAATCGCGTTTACCACAGGATGTGATTTTCTCGGAAATTTAATACCAGTTCACAGCATAAAAAAGGCGAATGATTCGCCTTTTTTGCATTTCATCACATCAAAATCACATCGTATTGCTCTTGGAAAAACATATTCTGCGCTTGTAGAGAAATCGGTTTGCCAATTTGATTGGACAATGCCGCCAAATGTGGCGCAACGTCGTCAAGCAGCATATCAATCACGTCGGGATGCGCTACCACACGAAATGCGGTGGCGTTGAATTGACACGCCTCGCGGCGAATCTCACGCAAAATATCGTAGCAAACCGTGCGCGTGGTTTTCACTATTCCCCGTCCTGCACACATTGGGCACGGCTCGCAGAGCAATTGCGCCAGTGATTCGCGCGTGCGTTTGCGCGTCACCTCGACCAAGCCCAATGGCGAAAACGGATGCACCGCAATGCGGGTGCGATCACGCGCAAACTCGGATTGCAACACATTCAAAACATGCTCGCTGTGTGACGCATCCTGCATGTCAATAAAGTCCAAAATAATCATACCACCCAAATTGCGCAGGCGCAGTTGGTGCACGATTTCAAACGCAGCTTCTAAATTGGTTTTGAGAATGGTATCGGCGAAGTTGCGCCCCGACACATAACTGCCTGTGTTGACATCAATCGTGGTCATGGCTTCGGTGGTCTCGATAATCAGATAACCACCTGACTTCAAATCCACACGGTGCTGCAAAGCCAAATCAATTTCTGCTTCCACATCATAGGTGTCAAACAAGGGTCGCTCCACAGGCGCGAGTTTGAGGTGCTTGGCGGTTGAAGGCATATAGACCTGAGCAAACTCTTGCAACTGTGCCAAGGTATCTGCATCGTCGCAATACACCGAACGCGTGTCTTGAGTGACCATATCACGCAACACCCGTTGCGCCAAAGTCAAATCACGGTGAATCAAGGTCGGCGCGGCTTTTTTCAAGCGTTGCGAACCGATTTCCTCCCATGTGCGTTTAAGGTAATCAATGTCGCTTTGCCATTCATCAATCGGTGCGTCCAAACCTGCGGTGCGGATAATGTAACCACCTTCTGGGTTTTCGCCCAACAGTTCGGACAACTGATTTTTGAGTAAAATGCGTTCCTCGTCTGTTTCCACCTTTTGCGTGACCCCAATGCCACTTTCTTTGGGCAAATACACCAGCAATCGCCCAGCAATACTGATTTTGGTCGATAAACGCGCGCCTTTGGTGCCGATGGGGTCTTTGATAACCTGCACCAAAACAGTTTGTCCGTCAAATAACTGAGTTTCTATTGGTGGCAAAGAATTTTGTGCCGCCGCTTGAGTGGCAGTCGGGCTGTGGGTTGCAATCGCCATGTCCGCCACGTGCAAAAACGCCGTGCGCTCCAAACCAATCTCGATGAATGCCGATTGCATCCCAGGCAATACACGCACGACTTTGCCCAAATAAATATTACCGACCAAGCCCAAATTGGATTGACGCTCAATATAAATCTCCTCGATGCGGCGATTTTCCAATACCGCCACACGGGTCTCTGCAGTGGTGGTGTTGATTAGGATGTCTTGATTCATAAAATAGGCTGCTCAGTGTGTTTTAAGAGGTTCATTATAGCCGACGTTCGATTGTGCCACACGACGCAACAACTGCGCCACCTCAAAAATGGGCAACCCTTTGACCGCCGAAAAACTGCCCGACAAATGCGCCACCCAGCACGCGCCATAACCCTGAATCGCATACGCACCCGCCTTGCCAAAAGGCTCACCGCTGGCAATATACGCCTGTATGTCAGATTCACTCAGCGGATGAAAACGCACCGTACTGCGCACCAAGGTCTGCTCAATCCCCTGCGTGCTTGCCAATGCCACAGCGGTATAGACCTCATGGGTATTGCCCGAGAGCATGCGCAGCATTTGTGCTGCGTGCGCTGCATCTTCGGGTTTACCCAAAATACAGTTGTCAAACACCACCGTGGTATCGGCGCATAAAATCGGATACATCCGATCGGCAAATTTCGGATTATTGGCAATTTGCGCTTGCATCATGTGTGCCTTTGCCAAACACACCCGCTGCACGTAATCCACAGGGTTTTCGTCTGGTAGAGGTATTTCTAAACGCTCGGCAGCCACTGCATCGTGCGGCAACACCACTTCAAACGGCACACCGATTTGTTTGAGCAATTCAGCACGTCGGGGGCTTTGTGATGCCAAATAAATTTTAGGAAAATGCAATGGATTCATAAACTTAGGAAATTTTAAATGACTGTCATACCAAGATACCCAGTATTACACTCGGTGATATGGATGATTGATATTGATGGTATAAGCACGGTACAACTGCTCGGCGAGCAACACCCGCACCATTCCGTGCGGTAAAGTTAAATTCGACAGACGCAACAAACCATGACACTGTGACTTAAACGCCGCATCCAAACCATCTGCGCCACCGACCACCAGCACCACGTGATTGTACTCGTTTTGCCAAAACTGCAACTTAGCCGCCAACTGCACACTGGTGACTGCTTCGCCGCGCTCATCCAAAGCCAAAATCAACGCGCTTTTGGGCATCATTTGGATGGCGGCTTGAATTTTAACCGCCTCGGCACGCATCGCCTGCGCAATCGCACTGTCGCTATCGGATGCGCGCGGTTCGGGTTTTAACTCTTTGAAATGAAAAGCCAACTCACGCGCAGGCAAACGTTTGGCATACTCCTCAAACGCCTCGACCACCCATTTGGGCTGTTTGTGGCTGACGGAGATTAATGTAATGGTTAGCATCGCTTAACCCGCCGCCAGCATATTCATCACCAACTTAATCATCACCTCTTTTTGCTCCGCCGCTGACTCGGCGATGAGCAATGTCAAGGCAGCCAAACCCACATCATTGATAATTGGTGCGCCATCCGCGCCCAACAATCGCCTATTTTTATTGAGAAAATCAACGAACAAAAACGCCCCGCTGCGTTTATTGCCATCGGTAAACGGATGATTTTTCACTACAAAATACAACAAATGTGCCGCCTTGGACTCCACGCTCGGGTACGCCGCCGCGCCAAACACCGACTGCTCCAAATTACCCAACAACGCCGCCAAACCATCACCGCGCTCCAAGGCAAACAACTCGGTCGCCTCGCCACGACGGATTAAATCAGCCTTGAGCCGCGCCAACGAATCTCGCACATCATCGATTGAAGCCAAAACCCCACCGCTTTGCGCGGCAGGCTCATCGAGCAAACCCTCATCGTACTGCTGCAACAACAAAAACGTCTGCGCATACCGTGCCAATACATCGACGAGACCGCGCCCCATATCCGACGACAGCTCGGGCGAGGCCGCCGCCTTTTGCACCAGCTCCAACGCCGCCTCAAATGCTTTCGCATTTTGCGCCAAACGCGCCTGATTCACGGTAAAACCTTGGGTCAAATGTTCACGCAAGGTGCGGGTTGCCCATTGGCGAAACAACACCGCACGCTTGGAGCTGACACGATAGCCCACTGATATAATGGCATCTAAATTATAGTGTTTCAAGTTGCGCTTAACCTGTCTCGTTCCCTCTTGGCGAACTACCGAGTAATCCTCGGTAGTTGCTTGCTCGCTCAACTCTTGCTCTAAATAAATATTTTTTAAGTGCAAACTAATATTATCCGTTGAACTTTCGAACAACTCCGCCATCTGCGCCTGCGACAACCAAACCGTATCGTGCGTGCCATCAAACCGCACCTCCAACGCACCAGAATCCGTTTGATAAACCATCAAATCGCTATTTGTATTCATTGAGTTAGACATCATCACTCCCCTTGATACCAAGCACTAATAATAACTTAGTGATTCAAACCACGTCATGTACTTCATCGCCGCATAAGCACTATGCAGATTTTGCATAGTGCTTTTACATTGACAACTTCCCACAAACAACCCCAATACAGCCGACGTATAAGCCATAAAACGAAGGACTCAAATACCAAGGCAACTAATCATGATTGAGTTCACCCGCAATCATCTCTGCTTGTTGCAGCACCGTCTCGGTTGCGAGTAGCTCCATATCTGGCGGATAGCCAAACTGACGTAAAGTGCGTTTCACAATCACGCGCAGCTGAGCTCGCACGCTCTCTTTAATCGTCCAGTCAATGGTTGCATTGGCACGCACACGCTCGGTCAACACCACAGCCAGCTCGCGCAATTTATCGTGCGTCATGAGTTCACGCGCCGAGTTATTGTTCGCTACCGCAGTATAAAAAGCGTATTCCAAGGTGGACAAGCCCGCATCTTTGGCGAGCGCATCTGAGCTGACAATTTCTTTACCGATTTTAATGAGTTCCTCCATCACCTCGGCGGCGGTGAGGATTTTATTTTGGTACTTTTGAATGGCGCTTTGCAGCATTTCCATCAAACTTCGGCTTTGAACCAAGTTGGTTCTGGCACGACTTTTAATTTCATCATTGAGCAATTTTTTCAACATTTCCAAAGCAAGGTTTTTGTGCTTATAGCCGTTCAATTCACCGAGAAACTCATCGGACAAAATCGAAATCTCAGGCTTCTTAATCCCAGCCGCATCAAACACATCGACCACCTGTTCGGAAACCAAGGCTTTATCAATCACCTGCCGAATGGTTGATTCAATTTCTGCGTTACTACGCCCTGAACCAGTATGCTGGTCAAATTTCACCAGCCGCGCTTTGACTGCTTGAAAAAACGCGGCCTCTTGATTCACTGCCATCGCCTGCTCATGTGGGACAGCAATCGCAAAAGCCTGTGAGAGTTTACTCACCTCATCAATAAACCGTTTTTTACCATTATCCAAACCCAAAATATAATCTTCAATCTCTAAAATCACCGACAACTTACCCGACACATCCGCCATAAAATACCGCCGATACGACACACCTGCGAGCATTTGGTTTAATACAGCGATTTTCTCGAGCACCAGTGCCACCGCTTGCTCTTGCGCCAGTGCGGGGTCACCTTTACCGCCTGCATCGGAGTAAAACGACAAGGCTTTTTTCAAATCCGAAGCAATGCCCAAATAATCCACCACCAAACCCCCAGGTTTATCGCCATAAACCCGATTCACCCGCGCAATCGCCTGCATCAAATTATGCCCTTGCATGGGCTTGTCGATATACAGCGTATGCATCGATGGAGCGTCAAAGCCCGTGAGCCACATATCGCGCACAATCACCAGCTTGAGCGAGTCTTGCGCATCTTTCATGCGTTCGGCGAGTTTGCGGCGTTGTTCTTTGCTCGTGTGGTGTTTGGACAGCAGTGCACCATCGTCACTCGATGCGGTCATCACCACCTTCATCTGACCTTGCATCAAATCATCCGAATGCCAATCAGGGCGCAGTCGCGCCATCGCCTCGTACAGCTGCGCCGCAATCCGTCGTGACATACACACCACCATTGCCTTGCCTGCAAACACCGCTTGGCGCGCCTCAAAATGCTCGATGATGTCACGGGCAATATTCTCGATGCGCTGCTCACTGCCGATTAACGCCTCCATGCGCGTCCATTTGGCCTTGGCTTTTTGCGACTCGGTCAACTCCTCTTGCTCAAGCTCTGCATCCAACTCCCGCACCATGCGCCGCCCCTCATCACTCAAAGCAACTTTTGCAAGACGGCTTTCATAATAAATTTTCACCGTCGCGCCATCCTCGACCGCTTGAGCGATGTCATACACATCGACATAATCGCCAAACACCGCAGGCGTGTTCACATCCGTGCCCTCAATCGGCGTGCCCGTGAAGCCCAAATACGTCGCACTCGGCAGCGCGTCACGCAAATATTTTGCAAAACCATAGACCAATTTTTGCCCAACCAGTTGACCCGTAGCATCAACATCATCCACCGTGCGCGCCTCGAAGCCATACTGCGTGCGGTGCGCCTCATCGGCAATCACCACAATATTGCGCCGTTCAGACAAGGCATCAAACACATTGCCCGACTCGGGCTGGAATTTTTGAATTGTCGTAAACACCACCCCACCCGACGCCACACTGAGCAGCTCGCGCAAATGCGCACGGCTGTTTACCTGCTTGGGTTCTTGGCGCAACAACTGCTTAGCCGCGGTAAAGGTATCAAACAACTGATCATCCAAATCATTGCGGTCGGTAATCACCACCACCGTTGGATTATCCAACGCTCGCACCACCTTACCCGTGAAAAACACCATAGACAGCGACTTGCCCGAGCCTTGCGTGTGCCAGACCACGCCGCCTTTGCGGTCACCATTGCTACTCGCCGCGCGGATGGTCGATGCCACCGCCTTATTCACCGCGTAGTATTGATGATAAGCCGCGATTTTCTTCACCGTCTGAATCCGAATCAGCCCAGTGTCTGCGTCGGTGTGGTCGGTTTTTTCAAACACCACAAAACTGCGCACCAAATCCAGCAATGTCTCACGGTTCAGCATCCCCGCAATCAACACCTCTAATTGACTCTGCAAACGCGATGCCTCCGCCACGCCATCGGCGGACTTCCACATCATAAATCGACTCAAGCCCGCGCTAATCGTTCCCGCCCGCGCCTCCAAACCATCGCTAATCACCGAAAACGCATTGAACGTAAACAGTGATGGAATCGCCTGCATATACGTCTCTAACTGACGATATGCTGAATTCACCGAAGCAGATTCATCCGCCGCGTTTTTCAACTCAATCACCACCAGCGGCAAACCATTCACAAACACCACCACATCGGGGCGTTTGGTTTGATGATTGTGTGTGATGGTGAACTGATTCACCACCACAAAATCATTCATATCGACCGCATCAAAATCAAGCAAACGCACAAAATCCCCACGGCTCTCGCCACCGACCTGCACTGTCACAGGCACACCCTCGGTGAGCAATCGATGAAACGCCTCATTGTTCGCCAACACATCGGGCGAAGCAATCCGCAACACCTGCGCAATCGCCTCATCCTGCGCCGCAATCGGAATCAGCGGATTGATGCGCCGCACCGCCGTGCGCAAACGCTCGACGAGCACCACCTCGTCATAGCGCGTACGCTCGGCGGCAGGCGCGTCGGGCGCAATATCGCTACCTGCCAGATAGGTATAACCCTGCGCTTGTAATAATTCGATTGCCCAGTTTTCGATGGAGGATTCGGTGAGTTTGGTCATTTGTTATGCTCATATATTTAAGTAAAAGCCATAAAAAAATCAATAGGTTAAACAAAAACCTCTCTTAGTTCGCTCTTAAATTCGCTCTTAAATTCGCTCTTAAAACGATTTTACGAGCGACCAGTTTGATTGATTGCCTCGTACTTGATTAACAATTCGTTTGCTTTTAACCAGTTCAGTCAATAAATTACCGACCTTCGTTTTTCGTTGTTTGTCGCTCATCCACTCTGGCAATTTGTTAAACAACAACTCGTCTATTTCCCTACGCGACAACGATTCATGCTCTTTGAGTGCCTTACAAATCAAATCTAGGTAATATTGTTTATCAAAAGCCTTGTTTTTTGAGTACTCCGCTTTTTTATTGGTCAGTTGTGCGATTGCTTTACTAACAAAATAATTGGGCTTGCGTCCCTCAATCAATTTTTTTGCACGTAAATCCGCCTCTTCATCCGTAGTCAAGGGTAAATGTTTTTGCACCCTATCCAAAGCTACGATGTCAGGCAAAGACAAATCCTGATGCCGCGCCAACATTCGCGCATAATCAATATTCAACACCTTACCCGTCAAGGTCAAAACCACGCGCGAATCGGACAAATCATAATCAGGCATGGGGAAAAACCGCTCACGCTGATGTAAGAATATCTTGCGTATCCCGCCGCCCGCAGTATCCACCATCTTCAAGTGAAACATTGCCGTTGCCAAAAAACGATTGCGGTAATGCTCCTCAGGCGCATCCTCCATCACCACACGCTGCACGCTACCAGGCACAAAACTGCCTTTATTAGAAAAACTCAAACTGTCATCGCGCTCCACCACATTAATGCGCCCTGCCAAACTGTAGTCTTGGTGAGCAATGCAGTTGTTCAAAGCTTCACGTATCGCATACGGTGCGTACATATCCACCTCTTCGGGAAACAGCGTTCCCTCTTTGATATACCGATATTTCAAATTGCGGATTTTCGCGTACACCTTATCCACTGCCAACAACAGCGGCAAACCAAACAGAGCATAATCGCGGTCATTGCCTTGATAATCTTTGAGTATCCAGCGGATTTTGGGATCAGCAGGCTGAACGAAATGCTCTGCCTCCTCGCGACCCAGTAATAAAATCGCCGTTCGGGTGAGTTTGCCCTTAATCGCTAATTTCGCTTTATTTAGGAATGTCCAAGTATCCCAAGATGCCACTTCTTCGGCTTTATCAGGAAATTTGCTTTGATAGTTTCGCCGCGCCACCACCAAAGCCGTCTCGTCCAAATCATCCAAGCCCGCTTCAGGCACAACAACCGCGCTCCAGTCCTCACTCACCGCTTGATCGCGAATACGCTCAATTTCAGATAAATTGAGTGGCGAGAGGGACTCACCCTCGCGACCGTAATAATGCCCATCAAACGCCACAGGAATTCCCTTGGGCGCAGGTGCAATCTCAAACAACAGCACACGCCCCAATTCATGCGGCAATTCATGAATCGCCACAAACGTGATGCGATTGGTGGTTTTGTCTGCCAGCTCTTTTTTTAAGCTTTCCAAACCATTCGTATTGGCGCGATACTGCGTGCCCACCACTTGCCGAGCGTCATTCACCCCAAACACCAACCAAGCGCGAGTCTTACGCGCTAAATTCGCCTCATTGGACAAAGCAGAAAAATACTTGCCCAGTTTGCGAAAGTCATAATCATTTTTCGCCTCCTTGAACTCCACCAGCTCATTCTCACCTGATAAAGCCAGCAAATCCTCTAAAACCTGCATTGCGTTTGAATTATTCATATTCAACTTCCACTCGGATTTCCCCACTCATTAATTTGGGCAATAGCGTATCGCGTAATTGGGTTAGGGTTTGGATTTGTTTTTGATTTTTGTCAATTTTGTTATAAATACAATCAAATTGCACTAACTGATTATCTGTCAACTCTAACGGCATTTTAAATTTAAAATCTGTAATCATTCCTTTTGTAATGAAACTGATCACGCTTCCCTGAGAACCTTCCGTAATCTCGTCAAGATAAAACCTAATTAGTGTAAACAAAAAGTTAAAATACTTGGTCTCATGAGGTATAAGCACATAAGTTCTCTGATATGCCTCGAATTTTCCAACATACCTTTTTACATTAAAGTCACCATTGCCTGCGAGTAATATCGCACTAGCATCAAAACTAAAATTCGGTGCTTTTAAATACGTTTGTGAGCAAGTGAAAAATGGATATAAACCATCGTCTGTTGAAAAATTAGCATCTTTTTTGCCAGTTACTACAGGAAAATAATCACCAAGCATCACATCTTTCCAATCCTCCCGCGCTTCTTCGATAAACCACTGGCGAAAGAGGGTTTGCGCCATGGCTTCGAGGGTTTGGTTTTGGCGGTGCAGCAGGTCGATTTTGTCGTCAAGGCTGGACAGCACGGC
>JAGNWC010000019.1 GCA_017986195.1 Hydromonas sp. | reverse complement strand
CCCGCGCCAACAAAACCGCCGCCACCAATATCAGCACCCCACCGCACAAATTCAAAACCGTCAATCGCTCACCCAACAGCACCCACGCCAAAACCACTGTGACCACAGGTTCTAAAGTCGAGAGCATGGACGCATCCACCGCGCCGATGCGCCTGACGCCTTCAAAAAACGCCCACACAGCGACCACCGTACCGACCAATGCCAATCCTATGCTACCCACCCAACCCATCACAGAGTGAGGCAAACTCAAGCCATGCCATGCGCCGTACACGCCATAGACCACGGCCGCAGAGGTGATGATGATGGTTGAAGAGACACGGATATCCGTGCCTTGGGTAATTTTCGCCCCCGCCATGATGTACACCGCATAAATCACGGCAGCGAGGACGGCAAGCAATATGCCTTTGAGTTGTCCACCCGACTGCACGCCCACCACCAAGACGATGCCCAATAATGACAAGGTCAAAGCAAACCATTTCAAGCGTGTGATGGGTTGTTTGAGCAGTACAAACGACAAACCCGTCACCAAGGCAGGATACAGATACAGCAAAACCGCCACCAATCCAGCAGGCGCATATTGCAAAGCGGTGAAATACGAAAATGACTGCCCCGCGTAACCCACCCCACCCATGAGCATCAATCCCAGCAGGGTTTTACCACGCGGTAAAGGGCTGTGTTTGTAGAGCAATAACGCCCACAACAACACTGCGGCCATACCAAAACGCAAAAATAACAAGGAGGTGGGCGTGACACCTGAGCGGTATGCCAAATTGGCAAAAAACGGCATCACACCGAATGCAGTTGCCGACAGAGCAATATACGCCATGCCGATGAGACGGTTTTTATATGGGTTCATTTCTACTTTTAACTTGTATTGATCGACAATTTTGGGCATACCGTCATTGCGAGCAGTTTCAACGCGAAGCAATCCAGCTGTACCAATCAATTGCAATCACTTTGACGATGTACACGGATTGCTTGGTTGGTCAATCATCGCTCGCAATGACGGCAAAACTCAAGCATGATTCAATCGCCGAAAAATGCCACGCACAAACCGCCAAAGCAAAACCATCAATATGATTGCGAACACAATAAACACAGCCAAGCCGCCCAAGAACAGCAATGGATAATTGAGCATCGCCCACACACCGCCCGCGAACATGGCATCCTCGGCAGTCGAAGCGGCGACATTGGTAAAAGGCTCTGGGGAGGTATTAATCGCAGCACGCGTACCTGCTTTGGCGAGGTGTGTACCCGCCGCGAGCGTTCCGCCGAGCAAGGCGGTGGCAATCTGCATGGCAGAGCCTTGGTCGCCCATCACCGCACCCGCGAGCATTGCGCCAGCGGGAATGCGGATGAAGGTATGAATCGAATCCCACACTGAGTCCAACCAGGGAATTTTATCCGCGAAAAATTCAGTCAGTAACAACAACCCACTGATACCCATCACCCACAGATTACTCAAAACGCTCAAGTCACCCGGTAAGGTCACGCCAGCAAATCGGTCAAGCGCGCCCAAGGTGAATATCAAGGCATACAAACGCAAACCGCTCGCCCAACCCAAGCCCGCCGCCAATGCCATAAGCGAGGGCATGTTCAGTGGCGCGTTGCTCCAATTGAGTAGGGGTGATAAATTTTGTGAGAAGGTGTTGATGTCCATGAATTCGTCCAAAGCGTTTCAAATAATTCATTGCTTTCATCAATATACCACTTGTACCCACGCATGGCGTATGAATACATTTCATCATAACGAGATTTTGCGCGGAGATGGCGGGGCAAGCCCGCCATGACACCCACTTCATTGCCCCACTCTGAACGTGGGAGCGAAACTCACACTTTTTTACACCTGCGCCCCAAAATTCGGGTCGCGTCTGTCGGCATTGCGCAGTGCCAAATCATCGGCGGAGAGTTCCAAATCTTTGCGCGACACACCGAACCACATCGCCAACGCCGCCGCAACGAATACCGATGAGTAAATACCAAACACAATCCCGATGGTCAATGCAAGGGCAAAATAATGCAAAGTCGGCCCACCAAACAACAACATGGCAACCACCATCATCTCGGTCGAGCCATGCGTGATGATGGTGCGGCTCATGGTCGAGGTAATCGCACGGTTCATCACCTGTGGCACAGTCATATTGCGCGTGCGGTTGTCGCGAAACACTTCGCGGATTCGGTCAAAAATCACCACCGATTCATTCACCGAATAGCCCAAAACAGCCAAAATCGCCGCCAAAACTGAAAGCGAAAACTCCCACTGGAAAAACGCAAAGAAACCGAGAATAATCACCACGTCATGCAAGTTTGCCAATATCCCCGCAACTGCAAACTTCCATTCAAAACGAAACGATAAGTAAATCACAATACCAACACAGACAAATAACAAAGCCATCAAGCCACTGGTTGCCAACTCTTGCCCAATTTGCGGGCCAACATATTCGTTGCGTTCTAATTTGACATCTGCTGAATGTGCTTGCAAAGCACCCATAACCTCTTGCGTCTGCGCCTCACTGCTCGCGTCTTTTTTCAGTGGTACACGAATAATGACTTTATCGCTTGCGCCAAAATTTTGTACTTGAGCATCCTTGTAGCCAATGGTTTCTAAACTGCTGCGAATGTGCTCCAAATTGGCTGGCTGACTGTACTTCACTTCAACCAAAGTGCCACCTGTGAATTCGATTGAGAAGTGCAACCCCTTGGAAAACAAGAAAAACACAGCCAGTAAAAAAGTGATGAATGAAATGGCATTGAATATCAATGCGCGTTTCATAAAATCAATATCACCTTTAAATCTAAAAAATTCCATGATTATGCCCCCTTGTTCTGCGCATCATTTGCGCCACGCCAAACTTGACCAATGGAGAGCGACTGCAAACGTTGGCGGCGACCGTACCACAAATTAGACAAACCACGGGCAAAGAACACCGCAGAAAACATGGATGTGGCAATCCCCAAGCAATGCACAATCGCAAATCCGCGAATCGGGCCTGAGCCAAAAATCAACAACGCCACACCCGCAATTAAGGTGGTGATATTTGAGTCCAAAATCGTTGCAAATGCGCGCTCATAACCTGTGTGCATCGCCATCGCGGGTGGCTGCCCATTGCGCAATTCTTCGCGGATGCGCTCGTTAATCAACACGTTCGAGTCAATCGCCATACCGAGGGTAAGCGCGACCGCAGCAATCCCTGGTAAGGTCATGGTCACACCGATGGCCGCCAAAATCCCCACGAGCAACAATAGATTCACACCCAAAGCCAGCACCGAAAACAACCCAAACACGCGGTAGTAAATCAGCATAAAAATCGACACTGCCGCAAAACCATAGACCAAGGATTTCAAACCTTTTTGAATGTTTTCTTCACCGAGTGATGGGCCGACAGTTGATTCCTGCGTGATGGTCATCGGCGCGGCCAGTGCGCCTGATCGCAGGAGCAACGCCAAATCTTCAGCATCTTGCAGTGATGTTGCACCTGTGATTTGGAAACTGTCACCAAACTCTCCTTGAATGGTTGCCAGTGAAATCACCTCACCACGACTTTGACCATCGGGTTGTTGCTCATACATCACAATGCCCATTTTTTTACCAATGTTATCGTGGGTGGTTTGGCGCATGATTCTACCGCTTTCAGGCTTTAAGCCCACACTCACTTGAGGGCGACCTTCTTGACCCATTTCCCCACGTGCTTGCGCAAATGCCTCGCCCGTAATCACCACTTGTTTTTTGAGCAGGGCTTTTCCACCGCCTTCGCTGCCCGCCATGTCAAATTCAATCCCATTGAGCGGATTGGTGGTTTCTTCCAAACGCACTTCCAACGTCGCCGTGCGTCCAATCAGACTTTTTGCCCGTGCAGGATCGGACTCCCCAGGTAGCTCAACCACAATACGATCGAAGCCTTGTTGTTGCACAATCGGTTCAGATGCACCCATCGCATTAACGCGATTGTGCAGAATTTCAATGTTTTGTTTAATCGCTTGATTTTTAACCTCAGCAACCGCTTGCTCGGTTAAACCAATTTTGAGTTGATTACCCGCAGGTTCAATCACGTAACTTGACCCACCCTGTTCGTTGGCAATCGACACGCGCGCTTGCTCCATTGTCTCGGGCGTATCAAAACTCAAAACAATTTGCTCGCCTGATTTTTCAGCCGCAGTTGGGGTGATTTTTTTGTCTTTTAAACTCGTGACAAAGCCCGTTTGCATCGCATCGAGCTTTTTCTGTACCGCTTCGGACATTTTGACTTCAAGCAAAAAATGCACACCGCCACGCAAATCCAAACCGAGCGACACGGGTTTTGCACCGAGCGCGCTCATCCAATCGGGCGCAGCTGACACCGTGCTGTATGCGAGTGTGTACGCAGGTGCATTGACATCGGAATTGAGCGCGGTATTGAGCACCTCTTTGACTTTTGCCTGAGCATCCACGCTATTCACGCGCACTTTGACCGTGCCCAAACCCTGAGCGGTTTTTTCAAAATACAAACCTGTGTATGGGATGCTGTGTGCTTTGAGTATCTGTTCGATTTTATCTTGCACATCTGCTTCGACTTTGACGGTGGCTTTGGCGGCGGATACTTGCACCGCTTGGGTCGTGCCAAAAAACGTTGGCACGGTGTAGAGCAAGCCCAACACCAGTGCCACGCCGATGACCACATATTTCCACAAGGGATAACGATTCATACTTTACCTGCTTTGAGGTTGAAAACTTTTACTGAATCTCTGAGTCATGCCGAGCTTTACACGGCATCTCCCAAAATAAAAGATTGCGGGTCAAGCCCGCAATGACATTCGTATTGACAGCATCAAGGCTTAAATGTGCCTGAAGGCAAAATCGAATGAACTGAATTGCGTTGGAAAACCAATTCAACGCCTGAAGCGACTTCTAAGGTCACAAAGTTGTCATCCAATTTGGCAATGCGACCGACCAAACCACCGCCTGTGGTGACTTCATCGCCTTTTTTCAGGGCAGCCAACATCGCTTGCATTTCTTTTTGACGTTTCATTTGCGGACGAATCATCATAAAGTACGCGATGGCAATCAATAAGATAAACGGTAAAAACGACATCAAACCCGCAGTTGGGTCAGATCCTGCAGGTGTCTGCGCATAAGCATCGGTAATAAAAAACATTTAACTCTCCTCAAGAAACTAAAAACAAAACCTAAAAACATCTATCAAACAAGCGCGACGATTATACCATCAAATAGTGACTCTTCTACCAATTTCAAGGTCATTCCACGCCGCGCGCGCGGTCAGCATGAAACGCGCGCACCACTTCGGGGAAACGCTCGGCATCCAACCCATCCCTCAAATCCTGCATCAACTGCAAGTAATAATGCAAATTGTGAATGGTATTGAGCTGCGCACCCAGCATCTCACCCATTTTATGCAAATGGTGCAAATACGAGCGCGTGAAATTGCGACAGGTATAGCAAGAACAAGTTTCATCCAAGGGCTTCATATCTTGCTTATAACGTGCATTTTTAATCTTGATGTCACCAAAGCGCGTGAACAGCCAACCATTCCTTGCATTGCGCGTTGGCATCACACAGTCAAACATATCAATGCCTTGCGACACACCAAAGACCAAATCCTCAGGTGTGCCCACACCCATCAGGTAACGTGGTTTTTCTGACGGCAGTTGATGTCCAATATGCCCCAAAATTCGGTAAAACTCTTCTTTCGGCTCACCGACCGACAAACCGCCAATCGCCATTCCGTGAAATGGCATATTTGCCAATTGTGCCAATGACGCTTGACGCAGGTTTTCGTGCATCCCACCTTGCACAATGCCAAACAGCGCGTTGGGGTTTTCTTGGTGATTGAATTCATCCAACGAGCGTTGCGCCCAGCGCAGTGACAACTCCATCGATTCGCGCGCGGTCGCTTCATCGGCTGGATACGGCGTGCATTCATCGAACTGCATCACAATGTCGGAGTTGAGCACGGTTTGAATCTGCATCGAAATTTCAGGCGTGAGAAATAATTTATCACCATTCACGGGTGATTGAAAAGTCACACCCTCCTCAGAAATTTTGCGCATATCGCCCAAACTGAACACCTGAAAACCACCCGAATCAGTGAGGATTGGTTTGTCCCAGTGCATGAACTGATGCAAACCGCCGTGGGTGCTCATCACGTCCATCCCAGGGCGCAACCACAGGTGAAAAGTGTTGCCCAAAATGATTTGGGCGTTGATGTCCGACAGCATGTCAGGGGTCATGCCCTTGACCGCGCCATATGTGCCCACAGGCATAAAAATCGGCGTTTGTACCACGCCGTGATTGAGCGTCATCGTGCCACGACGCGCTTTACCTGAGGTTTTATGTAATTCAAATTTAAGCATAGGGTTTTAATCTTTTATGATGCTGCGGGCAGATTGCCCGCATAAATGCTGTTTTTAAGATCATCGATCCATCCAGTTGGTCACAGTATCTGCAATGCCCTGCGCATCCAAACTCAAACGCGCATGCAGCAAAGCCACATCACCGTGGTCAATGAATCGATCGGGTAAACCGACGTGCAGTATTTTGGGCTGATAACCCTGTGCCGCACACCACTCGGCCACCGCGCTGCCCGCACCACCCGCAATACAAGAGTCCTCAACCGTCACAATGTGCGTGTGGGTTTTGAGCAATTCGTGCAATAGAGTTTCGTCCAAAGGCTTGACCCAGCGCATATCAACCAATGTTGCATGGCTTTGTTCAGCCGCCAATTGTGCGCTGTGCAACATCGTACCAAACGCCAGTATCGCGACCTTTTCACCGTGCTTGATTAGATTGGCTTGGCCAATCGGCAGCGCATCCAAAGTCTCAGGCACGGGCGCACCCACACCCGCGCCACGTGGATAGCGCACTGCGGCGCAACCTTGATACTGATAGGCACTGGTGAGCAATGCGCGACACTCTGCCTCATCCGAAGGTGTGGCGATTAAAATATTCGGCACACAGCGCAGATAGGCGATGTCATACGCGCCCGCATGGGTCGCACCATCCGCACCGACCAAACCCGCACGGTCAATTGCCAGTGTAACATCCAATTTTTGCAAAGCAATGTCGTGTATCACTTGATCATACGCACGCTGCAAAAACGTCGAGTAAATCGCCATAACGGGTTTCATGCCATCGCACGCCATACCTGCTGCAAAGGTTGCTGCATGTTGCTCGGCAATGCCCACATCAAAATAGCGCGTGGGGAATTTTTGCTCAAACGCCACCAAGCCTGAACCTTCGCGCATCGCAGGCGTCACGCCGACCAGTTTGTCATCCGCTGCCGCCATATCACAAATCCAACGTCCAAACACTTCGGTGAAGGTTTGTTTTTTCGCACCGCTCACGCCACCCACAATGCCTTCGGACGGATTGAATTTAGAAGGACCGTGGTAAGAAATCGGGTCTTCCTCGGCATAGGCATAACCCTGTCCTTTTTTGGTCACGATGTGCAAAAACTGCACGCCGCCCAAATCTTTGATATTGCTCAAAGTCGGAATCAAGGATTCCAAATCATGTCCATCAATCGGTCCAATGTAGTTCAAACCAAAAGATTCAAACATCGTCGCAGGCACAAACATCCCTTTGGTGTGTTCTTCGATGCGCTGAGCCAACTCAAACATCGTCGGGCGATTTTGCAGCACTTGTTTGAGTTTTGCACGCGCACCTGTGACAAATTTGCCTGTGAGGATTTTTGCCAAATGGCGATTGAGTGCGCCAACGGGCGGTGAAATCGACATGTCATTGTCGTTCAAAATCACCAATAAATTGATGCCTTCGGTCACGCCTGCGTTGTTCATGGCTTCAAATGCCATACCGCCTGTGAGCGCGCCATCGCCAATCACCGCAATGTGTTGACGCTCTTTCAAGCCCAATTCGCGCGCCGCCACCGCCATACCAAGCGCGGCTGAAATACTGGTGGATGAGTGCCCTGTACCAAAAGTATCGTATTCGGACTCAGAACGTTTTGGAAAACCAGAAATACCATCCAGTTGGCGCAACCCCGACATCGCTTCACGTCGCCCTGTGAGGATTTTATGGCCATAACTTTGATGACCCACATCCCAAACAATTTTATCCACGGGTGTGTCAAACACATGGTGCAAAGCCACAGTCAACTCCACCGTGCCTAAGTTTGAAGACAAATGTCCACCTGTTTGTGCGACCGAATGCAGGATGAATTCACGCAACTCTTCGGACAATTGCTCCAACTGCTCACGCGACAGCGTGCGCACATCGGCGGGACTGTTGATGTTCGGCAATAAAGGTTCAACAGGCGTTGGGGATTCTGAATGCTGGGTCATGGTGGTTCTATATTAAAATTTTGATTAGTTTGTTTAGTAAATGCGTTCGTGGCAGTAACTGGCCAAATCCGCCAAATACTGTGCGCCTTGCTCTTGTTGTGTACTGACGATGCCACTCAAACTCGCCAACGCGCTGGTGTATAAATCTTGCGCAAATCCGCGTGCCCCATCAATTCCCATCGCTTGCACGTAGGTCGGTTTGTTGGCATCAGCGTCCTTACCTGCGGTTTTACCCAAAGTGGCGGTGTCTTGTGAGGCATCCAAAATATCGTCCACCACCTGAAACAGCAAACCCAAATCATCGGCATAACGCGATAAATACATCAATTGTTCAGTAGACAAATCCACGCTATCGCTGGTGTCTTGTGCCACACACATCGCGCCCATCATCACACTCGCATGCAGCAACGCACCTGTTTTCAATGAGTGCATGGTTTGCATGGTTTGTGCCGACAGGCTTTGTCCTACGTGGTGGCAATCAATCGCTTGTCCGCCCGCCATACCCGCCACGCCTGAGGCATGTGCGAGCGTGCGAATCAATTGCAATTGCTGAACCAACGGCAAACCCAATCGCGTCAACTGCTCGGAGGCAAGCACATCAAACGCCAAAGTTTGCAAAGCATCACCTGCGAGCAAAGCTTGTGCCTGCCCATATTGAATGTGCACCGTTGGCTGACCACGGCGTAAATCATCGTCATCCATGCACGGTAAATCATCGTGTATCAAGGAGTAGGCGTGGATGTATTCGAGTGCGACCGCGACCTGCATCGCCACCTGTTGCGAGCCACCAACCAAATGCGCCGCCGCCAATACCGCCAAAGCACGCACGCGTTTACCACCATTCATCACGCCGTGGCGCATCGCGGCAACCAATGGCGAATTTTGCGCCACAGTGTGCGTGGCATAGGCATCTAAAGCCTGCGCCAATGCGGTTTCCACCTGTGGGCGCATCACGCTCGCCCAATCGTTGAATCGCTGCGCGCTGACGCTAACAGACGGAATAGTCAATGCAGTCATGCCACGTCCCATATCATTCGTTCAAATCGAATGGACGCACGATGTCCGCTTCAACAATTTTTACCTGCTCTTGCACCGCTTGTAACTGTGCTTGGCAAAACTTGACCAAAAACGCACCACGCTGATACGCCTGCAACGAGGCATCCAAAGGCATTTGACCGTTTTCCATAGAAGCAATCAACTGCTCAAGCTCGCGCATGGCGGTTTCAAAATTCTCAGGGGCTTTTTGTGCGTTTTTGGCATTCGCCATATTTGACCTCAAATCGGTGCGCGAAAAGTCGCATTTTACGATAAATCCGCCTCGCCGATGCAACAATCCGTTATTACAAACCTGTATCCCCCTTCTAAAATCCAACTTCGGATAAAATTCCTTCATTGCTATCAACACACCATTGAATATGAACCCCAAACTTTCAAGCATTCAAGCCCTCAAACAAATCGCCCTTGATGCGGGAAGCATCGTGCGTGAAGGCTATTTTGCCAGTAAAGACATCACCCTCAAAGGCACGGTGGATTTGGTCACGCAATACGATGTGGCGACCGAGCAATTCATCTTGCCGCGTTTGGCGCAGTTGTTTCCTGAGCATACGTTGGTGGGCGAAGAATCGCATCAAGGCAATTATGCCGATGCGTTTGAGCGAGCGATTTACATTGACCCAATTGATGGCACGACGAATTTTATCCACGGTGTGCCGCATGTGGCGGTGTCCATCGGCGTGTACGAGCGCGGCATTGGGGTGATGGGCGTGGTTTATAACCCGATATTGGATGAATTGTTTTGGGCAGTGGCTGGCGCGGGTGCATACCTGACGCACAACAGCACAACCACGCGGCTACAGGTGAGCGTACAAAGCGATTTGCAACAATCCTTGATTGCCACGGGGTTCCCCTACAGCAAAGTCAATCAAGGCGAAGAATTTGAATGGGTGCTCGCGAGTATGCGTCAAATCTTACCCAACTGCCGTGATATTCGCAGACTCGGCTCGGCGGCTTTGGATTTATGCTATGTGGCACGCGGGACATTCGATGGCTACTACGAAATCGCGCTCAAACCGTGGGATTATGCCGCAGGTATGCTGATTGCGCAGGAAGCAGGTGCCTTAATCAGTGATGTGCATGGTAAATCCATTGAATTTTCAAACAACAGCGTGGTTGCTGCCAATTCGCAAATTCATGCACAAATTTTGCGCACCCTAAACCCTGTATAGATTCAATCCGCATCGGTCGCAGGCAACCAACTGCTGAGCACCACACCCGCCACGGCGCAGGCAAACGCCACCGTGTGGTACACCGTCCACGATTCATGATACAGCGCGACACCAATCGCAGCGGCGGTTAAAGGCAAAGCCACGGTCATCACCCCAGCGCGATTGGCGGGCACATGGCGCAAGCCGTTGAACCACAGCCATGTCGCCCAGACACTGGCGGCGAGTGCGTAAAACACCATCAGCAACCAACCGTTCCAACCGATTTGCGCCCATGCCACATCGGGCAGTTGAAACATCGCCAGCGGCGTGGTTAAAATCAAACCAAAGGTGTTCATCGCCACCGCAATTTGCTTGGGGCTATAGCCTGTGGTCAAATATTTCGCGCCAATGACATAAAACGCTTCACACAACAACGCACCGACCATAAACGCATTGCCCAACCACGACTGCCCCGCCGAATCTTTGTATAAACTCAAACTCATCACGCCGAGCACTGCCAGCGCAATACTCGCCAACCCCACGCGCGTCAAATGCTCGCGCAACACCCACGCCGAAACCAGTGCAATCACCGCAGGTAGCAAACTCATAATAATGCCTGCCGCCGTTGCCGAGGTGTTCGCCACACCAAACAACATACAAATGGTGAATAAAAAATTGCCAAAAAATGACATGCCAAACAATGCCCAGCGGTCATGTTTGGGTACAGAGTGAACCTGACCGCGCCACTCGCGCAACCAAGGCAACATCACCAAGGCAGCAATCAAAAAACGCACCCAAGCCAAGGCAAACGGGGGGAAATAATGCAATAGACTTTTTGACAATGCCACATACGCGCCGACCAGCATCATCGAGAATGCCAGCGCGATATAAGCGGTGGGTTTACTCCAGTTTTGGGGGGATAAATTATTATTCAAAATGACACTCAAATCCCTTCATCATCGGGAATCTGCGCCCCACCCATGCGGCGCAGGATGACATTTGCACGTCGTCCAAGATTGCGGCTTTTGCGGTTGGCATCGTAGAACTTCGGCGCGGGCAACATCACCGCGAGTTTCGCCGCTTGTTGTGCTGAGAGCTTATTGGCATTGGTGCCGAAATAGTGCTGCGCCGCAGCTTGCGCGCCAAACACCCCTTCGCCCCATTCAACCGAATTCAAATACAATTCAAAAATCTTGTCTTTGGGCAACATCAATTCCATCACATAGGTCATGCCGATTTCATTGGCTTTGCGCAAATAACTGCGGTTGGACGAGAAAAATAGGTTCTTGGTCAATTGCATCGAGATGGTTGAACCACCCGAGACCACTTTGCCTCGACGGGCGTTTTTCTTTTTCGCCACCTCAATCGCATCCCAGTCCACACCGTCATGCTCGACGAAACCCGCATCCTCAGAGGCAACCACGGCTTTTTTCAGATTATCCGAAATATCGCCATACGCCATCCAATCGTGCTGTAATAAAAACTGCCCTTTGGCTGGAATCAAGCGCATTTGCTCGTTTTTCATAAATGCAGAAAACGGTGCAAGCCCGACACCGTACAACGCCAACCAAAGAACACACCACAGTTGAAACACCACGAGGATGGCGATGAATGAGTACACATACGGTTTAATCCAATAACGCCACATACTCAAGCCCCTCGCTGTAATAGTGGCGCAGTATCGGGGGCGATGCCATGCCAAATCTGAAAACTCGCTGCCGCTTGCTCAACCAACATGCCCCAACCGTCCGCCACTTGCGCACCTTGCGCCTGCGCCCAAATCATAAAACCCGTTTGTTTGCCGTACATCATGTCGTAGGCGAGCGCGTTCTTACTCAAGCGCACGCCCGATGGTGACGTGAACTCGTCTGATAAACCGCTCGCAGTGGCATTGATGACCACATCGTATGACTCTAAAGTCTCATCCGCCCACGCTTGCACACTCAATACAATGCCTTGTGTGACTTGGGCAAAATCGGTATTTTTCACAATCTGCGCGAGCCATGTGTGCGCTTTATCCAAACTGCGGTTTTTCACCACCACACCAGCAGGACGCTCATTCAGAATCGGGCGCAACACCCCACGCGCCGCGCCACCCGCGCCGAGCAACAGTACTTTTTTACCTTGCAAAGCCACGCCCAAATTGTGCGTGATGTCGCGCACCAAACCGACACCATCGGTATTGTCGGCTGTGACACACTCATTTTTAAAACTCAAAGTATTCGCTGCTCCTGCCCACAAGACATCACTTGAACGTTCCGTGGCATACGCAAACGCATCCAATTTAAACGGCACAGTCACATTGCATCCACACAAACCCTGCGCACGCAGCCCATCCACCGCCGCCGCAAAACCATCCACAGGCGCGAGCACGCGCTCATAACGCAATGGAATGCCACATTGCGCAGCAAACTGCGCGTGGATTTCGGGTGATTTGCTGTGGGCAATCGGATTGCCAATCACGGCGTAAAATTTTAAATCTGTACTCATAGAAATATAGTCAAAAGTTAATCCGTGACATTGTAGCGCAAGCGCACACAATTTCTAAGACAAAACAATCTTTGCTTTTTTGAATGCTGGGCAAAGGTAATTTTCTATTACCACACAAGCACATGATTTTATGGTTTACATCAACCACACAGGGCTGGAATCAAAAACACCACTCTGCCAAAGGTTATAATATCGTCTGTACTCCATGCACCTAAATAGAGCAAAAATAGCCATGTTGGGGCTATATTGCGCGCAAAAAATAGGTATCGTGGTCAAACCAAGGGAAAGCCGAGTTCAAAATGAATCCATCCGAGAAAATCGCCATCAACCCCAAATACCTATCCGCAGAAGCCAAAGCCATCAGCCGCGAGGATGTGCCTCAGTATATGCAAGAAGTCTATCACTGGGCGTATCTCAATCCGCGCAATGTCGCCTTGTTGGATAGAAATCTGGTATTCAATGGCTTGCTGTTTGGCAATGGACAGCGCATGATACGTGCGTATCTGCAAGAGATTGAAGCGGGTATGCGCGTCTGGCAAGTGGCACATGTCTATGGCGATGTGATCAACCAAGTGGCTGAAAAATTAGGCGCGACAGGTCAATTTCACCTCACCGATGTTACTGCCGCACAAATCGCACGCGCGCATGGCAAAATCGGACATCTACCGCAAGCGAGCATTTTTCACAGCGATGCTGCGCACTGGCAAGGACGCGATTATGATGTGGCGTGCAGTTTTTTCCTACTGCACGAAATTCCAGAGGACAAGAAACACGCGGTGGTCAATCGCATGATCCAAGCGATTCAACCTGCAGGCAAATTGATATTCATTGACTACCATCGTCCGAAATTTTGGCAGCCTGTCGGTTGGATATTGCGCCTGATTAACATCAAAATCGAACCCTTCTCCAATGCGCTGTGGCACAAAGAAATTTCTCAATACGCCGACGATGCCGACGCATTTGATTGGCACAAGCGCACGATTTTTGGCGGCGTGTACCAAATTGTGACGGCGACGCGAAAGCAAGCTTAAAGGCAAACGTTGCAAAAAAAGCGAGCATCAGCCCGCGTTTTTCACATTCAGATTCAAGCGTTCAGATCATCACCAACCCGCCACCAAAGTCCACAAGCCACACACCATAACAAACGCATACAAAGCGTAGCGCGTTTTAATTCCCACATGAATGTGCAGGTCGTGCAACACATAGTAAAAACGGTGGGCGGTGTGCCACAGCATCACGAACAACACCGCGACCACAACCAAGTAAAACAAGCCATTTTGAAACAGTGGTGAGACCGTTTGATAAAACGTATCCGCCGAGCCGACCACACCAAAAGGCAACAACCAACTCAAAATAACCACCAAGGCAGGCAATACCAAAGCAGCAATCATGCCGCCTGCGGCGAACAACAGCCAGTAAATCGGCTTCAAATTATTCGGTTTACTCATATTTGTCTCCTTACGCGCACGCAATGGTGATGATTAATAATATCAGCACAAGCAAACCGAACACCGCCCAATGCGCACCCAAGATGTATTTTTCAGGCAAGAACTGCTCGCCTTGCTGCACTTTCATTACTTTGGGCGTGGTTTCAAACCAAGTCACCGTATGAAATACCGCGCCGACCAAGCAAAACAACACGAGCAACAGCATCAACGGGGTTTTTTGCATCTGTACCCACGCCTGCCACTCAAACAAACTGCCCGCCAAAGCGACCACGCCCGACATCAGATTGAGCACGTACAACGCAATCGGCACGCAAGTCAACTCACGCAACATATAACGTTTGTAAAACGGTTTTTCCATGTACCAGTTTGCGGGCTCGGTATGTTGATAAGGTTTGCGCATCATTGCTCTCCTTGTTTGTCTGAATGAACATCGGAATCACCGTCGGAGTTGAAAAACGATTTGAGCCAATACGGCGCACCTTGCGCCTTGGTCTGCTGAATCGCGCCCGCGGGGTCAACGTTTTTCGGACAGACTTCGGAGCAGTAGCCGACAAAGGTACAAGGCCAAACCCCCGTGTCTAAGTTTTGAATCGCAAAGCGTTGTGCCACGCCCTCGTCTCGACTGTCGTTGTTGTAACGAAACGCCAAAGCATTCGCCGCTGGGCCTAAAAATTCAGCGTTAATCGCCACTTGCGGGCAGGCTTGGTAACACAACATGCAATTGATGCACATGGTGTATTGCTTGAATTTCGCCAATTCGGCTGGGGTTTGCGTGTGTGCGGTCAACGCCGCCTGCGTCACATCAGTAAACTCAGTCGCGGGTTTGTCTTTGATGATATAAGGTTTGACCGCATTGAGTTTTTCGATAAATGGTTCGATGTCCACGATGAGATCTTTTTCAATCGGAAAGTGATCCAGTGGCTCGACCGTGATTTTGTCGCAGTCGGCAAAATCGCGCACAAAGGTTGAACACGCCAATTTAGGTTCGCCATTGATGACCATACCGCACGAACCACACACTTCCATACGGCACGACCAGCGATACGCCAATTCGGGGGCTTGCTCGTCTTTGATTTGCGCGAGCGCGTCCAAGACCGACATGTCTTGTGTCCACTCTACTTGGAAACTTTGCAGCCACGGTTTTGCGTCGATTTCTGGACGGTAACGCGACACTTCGATGGTGATGATTTTACTCATGGTTTTGCTCATGATTTCGCCTCCGCTGCTGCACCATACGCCCGCACCGCAGGTTGAGATTTGGTGATGGTCACGTCACTGTAATCAATTTTCGGCGCGCCGCTGCCTTGATAAAACGCCAAACTGTGTTTGAGGTAATTCACATCGTCACGCTCAGGCATATCGAGCCGTTGATGCGAGCCACGCGATTCTTTGCGTTGGTACGCCGAATGCGCCATGGCTTCGGCAACATCCAATAAGAACCCCAATTCAATCGTGGTCAACCAATCGGTGTTGAAGTTCGTGCTGTGGTCGGTGACTTTGACGTTGTGATAACGTTGCTTGAGTTGCGCAATCTGCTCAATCGCTTTTTGTGTGGTTTGCTCAGAACGGAAAATTCCCACGCCCTCCTCCATCAATGCACCCAATTCGCGGCGAATTTCAGCAGGGGATTCCATCCCATCGGTTTTGTTGAGCAATGCAGCATACGGCGCGTAACTTTGTTCTGCCAAGACACAAATTTGCTCAGTGCTCAAACTATGACTGCGGGTTTTGGCAACTTTGAGCGCGTCCTCACCCGCAACTTTACCGAATACCGACAA
>JAGNWC010000094.1:3764-5528 GCA_017986195.1 Hydromonas sp. | reverse complement strand
TTTGTTTCTGCGGCTGATGACGGTGATGGTTACCTTGAGTTTAATTTTTCGCCGTCGGGCTGTTGGGCGATTTATCGGTTTGATGCTTATCGCGTGCGCGATGAGTCGTATATTTGTCCATATGTACCAAACGTTGAATTGAAACAACTGCCCGATGGGTTTGAACTCACAGCCAAAATTTCCAGCGAGGTATTGCCCCAAGCGAACTCTTGGCTCGTGGGCTTAACCGCGGTCATTGAAACCACAGATGGGCAAAAAACTTATTGGGCACTGCGACACGATGCGCCGCAACCTGATTTTCACTTGCGCTCACAATTTTTATTGCCTTTATCATCAATTAACCCATCATAAATCCATCATGAATTTAAGCACACACCCCACTGTATTATTCGGACTCGACCAACTGTTATCTGACGTTTCTTTGCAAAATGAGTTGGCAGGTCGGCGTGTGGCATTATTGGCGCATCCACCCTCGGTTACGCCTGATTTGACTCACGCTCTGGATGCCTTGGCACAAATTTCAGCCATTCAATTGTCAGCGGCGTTTGGGCCTCAGCATGGTTTGCGTGGCGATAAACAAGACAATATGATGGAGTCACCCGATTTCACCGATCCCAAACACGGCATACCTGTATTCAGTTTGTACGGTGAGGTGCGCCGCCCGACCGATGCGATGATGGCGAGTTTTGATGTGTTGTTGGTCGATTTGCAAGACTTGGGTTGTCGTATTTACACCTTCATCACAACCCTGTGCTATGTGCTCGAAGCCGCAGCCAAACACCACAAAACCGTTTGGATACTCGATCGCCCCAATCCAGCAGGGCGACCCGTGGAGGGTTTGACCTTGCGTGCGGGGTGGGAGAGTTTTGTCGGCGCGGGGCAAATGCCGATGCGTCATGGCTTGACCATGGGCGAGTTGGCGCATTGGTTCGTCAAAACTTTCAACATCGACGTGGATTTTCGCGTCATCCCGATGCAACACTGGGACTTTGAGAGCGCGCCCGATTACGGCTGGCCACAAAACCAACGCAGTTGGATTAACCCCAGTCCAAACGCACCGAATTTGAGCATGGCGCGTGCCTATGCAGGCACGGTGATGTTGGAGGGCACAACGCTCTCGGAAGGACGTGGCACGACGCGACCTTTGGAAATCTTTGGTGCGCCTGATATTGATGCCGATGCGGTGTTGGCCGAGATGCAAAAACGCGCTCCGCAGTGGTTGCAGGGTTGCATACTGCGCCCAATTTGGTTTGAGCCGACCTTCCACAAACACCAAGGCAAACTGTGTCAAGGTTTGCAAATTCACGTGGACCACCCCTCGTACAACCACCATGAATTCCGCCCATGGCGATTGATGGCATTGGCATTCAAAGCCATTCGCAGCATTAATCCCGATTATCCACTGTGGCGCGATTTTGCCTACGAATACGAACACGACCGTTTGGCAATCGACTTGATTAACGGCTCACCATTGTTGCGCGAATGGGTGGACGATGCGACCACCACGCCAGAGGATTTGGAACTCTTGGCGAGCGTGGATGAGGTGCGTTGGATGAAAGACACAGAAACGTTTAAACTATATGCGTAGCCGTTGTTTGTTTGAACTGTTGTAAAAATGGTTTCGTTGCGGCCAAGATTGAAAAACCTTATTGATAAGGAGTGAGATATGCGCCAATCATTAGTTGATATCCAACCACTGGGTTTTAATGCCATCGTCAAAGCCCCATTCGGCGCGGTGGGCATACGCCTGAATCCTGCCCGCAC
>JAGNWC010000094.1:0-3664 GCA_017986195.1 Hydromonas sp. | reverse complement strand
GACCAATTCACCAGCCAACTTTGGCTCGCGCACGGTTTGTCTGAAAACACATTAGCAAGTTATGGCTCGGACGTGCGTCAATTGGCAAAGTTTTTACAAACGCGCGGGCGCAGTTTGCAAACCGCGCAATCCGCCGATATTGAAGCCTACCTCGCACACATCTTTGTCAATCAATCCGTCAAAAAATCCACTTCGAGCAATCGCAAAATCGGCAGTTTCAAACGGTTTTTTCAATGGGCTTTACACAGTCATCTGCGCCATGACGACCCGACCATTCACCTGATTCTTGCCAAACCTTTGGCGCGTTTGCCCAAAAGCCTGTCTGAACAACAAGTTGAAGATTTGCTCAATGCGCCCGATGAGAGCGACTTGGGCGTGCGCAACCGCGCCATGCTCGAACTTATGTACGCCAGTGGTCTGCGCGTGACGGAGTTGGTTGGGGTGCGCATGTTGGACGTGAGTTTGAACGATGGTGTGTTGCGCATTACGGGTAAGGGCAATAAAACCCGCCTTGTGCCTTTTGGCGAAGATGCAGGCGAGACGCTAAAAAACTATTTAAACAACGCACGGGTGGCACTGCTTCATGGTCGCACTTGCGATGAGGTGTTCGTCACCGCACGCGGCTCGGCAATGACACGGCAAATGTTTTGGCATGTGATTAAAAAATACGCGCTGCAGGTGGGCATCCCTTTATCCATCATCTCGCCACATACCTTGCGTCATGCGTTTGCCACGCATTTATTGAACCACGGCGCAGATTTGCGCGTGGTGCAAATGTTGCTCGGTCACTCGGATATTTCAACCACGCAGATTTACACGCATGTGGCGAAAGAGCGGTTGAAAAATATCCATGCCCAGCACCATCCACGAGGGTTATAAAGCAGGATCCATGACGTGTGGCTCAAAAAAAACGGCAAACCTGAATCGATTTGCCGTTGTCAATCGTGCCCTTAGATGTCGCAGGGCACGCACATGAAGCCTTACAATTTAATGCTGCTTGCCTGCGCCGTGAGGTAGCCAACCGCCGCGCCGTAACGGTCTTTGTAATTGGCGCGAATGATCGGATCTAACGTGGGTTGCACGACGCTGTGGAGTTTCTCCCAGTCGCCTGCGTGTTGGAAATTACTCATGATGTAGGTATAGCCATTGATGTTGTCCGCGACAAATAAACCCGTTGCTTCCGCTCCAGCAGGTACCGACATGATGCGCGACAGCTCCTTGGTATCGACGTTGTACGCCCACACAAAATTATTCACGTGCATACCGCTGTCTTCGCCGATAAACAAAGTGCGCAGTTTTTCAGAGAATTTGATGTTGTCTGGATTGCCGATTTTGTCGGCATGTGCAGTATTGCCCAGTGCATCGGGTGTCGCCAAATCTTCGCCGACAATCAAGGCTTTGGTATCGGCGGCGACCCATTCGCTGTTAATCGGTTTGCCTGAGTGGTCTTTTTGTCCACTTTTGAGGTTCAGTGCCATCACGCCGCCCGCGTTGACGGCTTTGTCCAAGGCAATGCCGTTGCCTTCATGCCAACCTTTACCACCTTTGACCATGGAATCTTTGATGTAGGCAAGCGCAGAGTAGGCGACTTTATCGCGAACATTGACCGTTGTGCCTTCCATTTTTGAATACCCCATAGAGCCACCCATTAAGCCCGCATAGCGGTGGGTTTCGAGGAACGCAGCGGCTTTTTCCATGCCCGCTTTGACTTTAATCCAGTTGGCTTTGCCATTGAGCCAAACTTTGCTAAACGTCGCGTCAAATGGGTCTTCTTTGCGCACGTCCATGATGTCTGTGGGTTTGAGTGTGTTTGCCATTTTTCTGATTTCATCACTGGTGGCGTGTCCCAAATGCACCCATGTGATGGGCGCGGGTGCGGCAGTTGGATCGACGCTAAAACCTGCGCCCACTTTTGCCACGTATAAGTTGCCCGCAGATAAATCCCGCGCTGTGTCGGCGACAAACATGAATAATCCGCCGTTGGTTGCATCATCGCCCATCAAGGCAGTGCGCTCATCGGGCATCATTTGAATCAATTCATGTGAAATGCGCCCCAAGCAGTAGTGTTTCTTAATTGTGCCCGTACCGTTTGGATGAACCACCACTTCGGGTAAGTGACCATAGTGATAGGCTTTGGCAGTGGACTCGTCACCAAACAGGTTTTTTGAAAAGGCTTTGAGTTGTTTGTCATCTGAGTTAAACGCATCGGGTTCGTATTCTTCGCTCGATAAATGCGTGCCCCACGGTGATAAACTTGAGCCGCAGGTAATCCATAAACCTTGTACTTTGGAGGTATCAACATTGTGGTATTTGACCAAAGACAGTTTGCCCGTTTTTGGGTCTTGATCCAGCGTGAGTACGGCAATCGGCGAAGGTACTTTGCCGTAGTTGTCCGCACTGGCTAAATCGCGGGTGACATATTCAAACTGCACCACTGCGAATACCGGCTTGCCTTTCACACCGTTGACTTTGGCATTGGGTACAGTCAATAGTGATGTGCCATCGGGCGCATCAGAAAAAAGTTGGCGTTCTTTGCCAGGCACAGACCGATCCATAATCGGTTGGTTTTTGATGTTGTAGTTGCCACCTGCAAGGGTTTTACCGCCTTTGCCATCAGGGACTAAATCACCTGTGAGAAAAAACGACTCGTAGCCGAGGTTGTAGGTTTGGGCGTGTCCTGTGCTGTATTTGACTGTGAGTTTGGATGCAACATGATTGATTGCCATTTCCGCTGGGTTGTCCAAATTTGGCGCGCCCATGCCTTTGAATGTGGCTGATATAAATTCACCTGAGCCTATTGAGGATAGGGCTGGGGCAGCGTGTGCGGTGTTTTGATTCAACAATGCGCCCATACCCATACCGCCTAATGGCAATAAAGGTGCAGCACCAAGGGCTTTGAGTACTTTACGACGTTGTGTGAGATGAGGGGTGTGCATTTGGATTCCTTTAAAAATTATGACTATGAAACGCTAAAAACCCACGTGAGCCTATGCTATTGCGTTGATAAAACGACATCATTCATCTGCTCTGTCGCACGCGCATTCACGTGGAAATTTAAAAACTCTTGTGTGCAGGCACGCCAAGAAAATCGCTCGGCATGCGCACGCGCGACTTCAGGCGAAATGCTCAAGGCCCGCTCGCATGAGCGTTGTAAATCGTTGTCCATCGCGCCTGCGGGCGAATCGCCAATCACATCAATCGGTCCTGTCACAGGATAGGCCGCCACAGGTGTGCCACATGCCAATGCCTCAAGCAAGACCAAACCAAAGGTGTCGGTTAAACTGGGGAATACAAACACATCGGCGGACGAATAGACTTTCGCCAACTCATCTTGCGTGAGCACACCCAAATAATGCGCATCAGGGTATTGCTTTTTCAGGCGCGCCAATTCAGGTCCTTCGCCGACCACCCACTTACTGCCTTTTAAATTGAGCTGCAAAAACGCATCAATGTTTTTTTCCACCGCCACACGTCCGACATACAGGTAAATTGGATGTTCGGTGTTGAGCACATTGTCATGGCGCGGATAAAATAATTCTGTGTCCACGCCGCGTGTCCACAATGCAACATTGGTACATCCATAACGCTTCAAATCATCGATGACCACTTGAGTCGGCGCGAGCATGTATTGCGCAGGCGCATGAAACCAACGCAAAAATCGATA
>JAGNWC010000018.1 GCA_017986195.1 Hydromonas sp. | reverse complement strand
CGGCTGGCATATTCGCCAACAGTTCTTCTAAACGAATCACATCAAGTTCTGTGACTACCACTTTGGGATTTTTTGTTTCCATTGTATTTCTCTCTTTTTAATCAACCAACAAATCCTCATAAAACGCACCAAACGGTTTGGATGGATGCGCAATTTGTATTTCCAAAATCCACAGCCCCACTTCGGGCACTTCATCCAAATCACCCAAATCGCCAGCCCGATAAATCGCATGGGGAAAATCGCTCACGCGATGCCCACGAATTTCTACGTTTAAACGCCAGCCATGTGCGTTCGCCACCTGCTCGGCAAACTCGTACAAGGCTTTGCCCGAGCAACGAGTTTCACGCCAGTGTGCTTCAACTTCATCGTAAATCAATTTACACGCGTCCGCACAAGCACGCATATCCGCATCATCACCCACGGTAAAAGTCGCACCCGCATCGCCCTCATGTCCATCCCACACCACGCCCAAGTCAACGAAAAAAATATCATTGGCTTGCAAAATCGGATTACCCTCGGACACCTCGTTAAACTTCTTCAAAGTATTCACACCAAAGCGCACTAATGCGGGATGCCAAATTCGATCCATGCCCATCTCGCACAACACATCCATCGCCATCGCACGCGCATCCGCCTCTACCATGCCGACTGTGATTTTGTCCGCAATGCGGTTTACGGCTTCAAAAGTCTTGTCCCGCGCCGATAGCATTTTTTGGATGTCGAAGTTAGTGCCTACGGCTTGTTTGTTGTGGGGCATGGTGTCCTTTGTAGGGTTGGTTAGCGATAGCGTAACCGACCGATTGTCCATCCAATATCCATCTCATGCGTACGATTACGCTTCGCTAATCGTACCTACGGGCTACGGCGTGTTTGCTCATGGACACGTATTAACTCAATTCGCTATTGGGTACATCAATTGTGTTTTTGTATAAGTTTTCTTGACGTTCTATTAATTTATACGCCAATTTAACAGTCGCCGACATTGCATTCGTGTTTGAAAATGTAATTCGAGACAAACCAACCGCTAATATACCTAAGCCAGCCAAACCAAAAACTTGACCAAATGGAATACCGAGCAACCAAGTATGAAATGCAGCTGCGATTCCTACTCCTGTTGAGGTCGCTATCATCACCGCATACAAAACAAACCCAGCTCCCGCTAAACCAAGTCCTGTTTTTTGGAGCATTTTAAGAACCTCAAGAAAATTTCTCTTCTGCCCATCAAGCAATTTTTCTATAACAGCAAAGGTTTCTTTGGCATCATCATTCAATGGCAAAAAATTTTCATAACGCCGCATCCATAAATTAAAAACGCCAAGAAACTTACTTTGTAGTGTTTCTTTCTCACAAACAGATAATCTTTCCAAGTTCACATTTAATTCATCCCGCATTCCACGCAATAAATCCAATTTTTCAAAATTTGAATCTTTTACAATTTCCAAATAATCATCAACACCTGCTTCATATGTAAAATGTGATTTTTGAATATTTTGTTTTTGTGCATCGGTTAATGAACGTAAAAAATCACTACCAAAAACTTCATTTAATGCGTTTACAGTTGTACTACCTGCTTCAATCAATTTAGCAACACTATCCAATTTTTTGGATGAGTTAGATAAATTAGATAGTTTGTCAAATAACGACTCGGCTATTTTCGGACCAAATGTTGTTGCAAGTTTAGCAAGAATTGCTACGGACATAAAAACTCCCTGTTGGTTTTAATTTAGTATTTTGGCTTTTTCTATATCGAACTCTGATTTTGTTAATACCCCTTCATCAAGCAATTTTTTTAATTTTTCAAGCTGTAGAATCTTATCATTCTCATCCATATTTGATTTTGGTTTGTCCTCGCAAGTAAATATCAATTCAACTCTTGGAAAATTACCCAATATATGTGGAGGCACTGAATGAGTTTCTTGCACTGGGGAAGCAATTTTTCTAAGACGACCACAATATTCATTTGCTTCCTGTACAACGCTTGCTCTGACATCTTTAATTGAAACCCAACTTGCTGAGCCTTTGTGAAAAAGTCTGAATTGCTCTGAATTAGTAGATTTAGTACTCAGTACAACTGTTTCACCTTTATATACCGCATCTTCAAATTTTGATTTACTTGTAATTGCTGGTTCAATAGGTGAAGTGTTTGCACAACCAATTAAAAATATCGTTGTAAAACTAATTGCTATTTTTCTCATCTAATTCTCCCTAAATCCGTAGTACGTAGGGTGGGCAAATGCTTTTGTTTTTCATTTGCCCACGCGGTTTCACATCTTACGGACAGCGTGGGCAAGAAATGCACTTGCCCACCCTACCCGCTCCGTCATACCCGCATGGGTTTAGCGGGTATCCAGTAAACGCGATAGCGTTTATTCAACGTTTGCACTTATGCAGCCGTTGAATGCGCTTCGCGCACTGGATTCCCGCTTAAAACTTACGGGAATGACAGTTCTATTTACGTCATACCGTGGCGGGCATCGGTATCTCCTTGCGAGGAGATTGCGGGGCAAGCCCGCAATGACACGACACAGAAAATTACAAATCCAACAACAATCGCGCAGGGTCCTCCAATGCGTCCTTCATCGCGACCAAGCCCAACACTGCTTCGCGACCGTCAATGATGCGGTGGTCATACGACATAGCGAGGTAGTTCATCGGGCGAATCACGATTTGACCATTTTCAACCACAGGGCGGTCTTTGGTGGCGTGTACGCCCAAAATTGCTGATTGTGGTGGGTTGATAATCGGTGTCGACATCATCGAACCAAACGTACCGCCGTTGGAAATACTGAATGTACCACCCGTCATGTCTTCAATCGTCAATTTACCATCGCGGGCTTTCGCGCCAAATTCGGCAATTTGTTTCTCAATGTCGGCTAAGGTCAATTGATCGGCGTTGCGCAAAATCGGCACGACCAAACCACGTGGTGAGCCGACTGCGATACCGATGTCAAAGTAGCCGTGATAGACGATGTCGTTGCCATCAACTGAGGCATTCAATACGGGGTATTTTTTCAATGCAGCCACCGCAGCTTTGACGAAAAAGCCCATGAAGCCGAGTTTGACACCGTGTTCTTTTTCAAAGCGGTCTTTGTATTTCGCGCGCAAGTCCATCACGGGTTGCATATTGACTTCATTGAATGTGGTCAAAATTGCGTTGGTCGATTGCGATTGCAGTAAACGCTCTGCAACGCGCGCGCGCAAACGGCTCATTGGCACGCGTTGCTCTGGACGATCGGCGAGTACATCGGCAATGCTGATCGGTGGTTTGACTTGGGGCAATGATGCGCTTGCGCCCACGGCTGGCAATGCGGATGCAACCACTGCGGCTGGGGCTTTCGGTGCGGCAACTAAGGCATCGCCTTTGGTCACGCGACCATCTTTGCCTGTGCCTGCGACATCTGCTGGGCTGATGCCTTTTTCTGCGAGGATTTTTGCTGCAGCAGGCATGGCTGTGCCTACGGATGAGTTTGATGCTGGCGCGGTGGTTGCAACTGCGGCTTGCGTGGCAACGGGTGCTGGTGCTGCAACTGCTGGAGCCTCGATTGGCGCACCTGCGGCAGCAGTTGCCTCGGTGTCGATTTTCGCGATGAGTTGACCACTGGTGACCAATGCACCATCGGCAACGATGATTTCTACCAATACACCTGCGGCAGGTGCGGGCAGTTCGAGCACGACTTTGTCGGTTTCGACATCGATGAGGTTTTCATCACGTGCCACACTTGCGCCCACGGCTTTGTGCCATGTGAGTAAGGTCGCTTCTGCTACGGACTCGGAGAGTTGGGGGACGACTACGTCGATAAGTGCCATTTTGTATTCCTTTTAATCTTTTCAAAGACCTTCTGCTTAATTGTGTCAGCAAGAATGTCCTAATTTTTCATCATTGACCGTCGTTGCGAACCGAACATCGTGAGGTGAAGCAATCCATCAATTCAGCGCATACTCGTGGATTGCTTCGCGATAAAACTGATCGCAATGACGTGCCCATTATTTTTTCAACCAAGACTTTTGCTTGCCAAACGCTGCTTGCAACAAACTCTTCAGTTGCTCGTAGTGTTTCGCATAGTAGCCAACCGCTGGCGAAGCAGACGCTGGGCGACCTGCGTAGCCAAGTTTTTGACCTTCTGCCAAATTTTCAAACAAGTTGTGTTGAATTTGGAACCAAGGCCCTTGATTTTGTGGCTCGTCTTGCACCCACACGACTTCTTCGAGGTGCGGGTATTTTTTCAATTCCGCCGCGAAGGCTTTGTGCGGGAATGGATACATTTGTTCCACACGAATCACAGGGATGTTTTGGTCTTTTTCCTCACGGCGTGCCGCGATGATGTCGTAATACACTCGACCCGAACACACGAGCAAACGTTTGACTTTTTTCGCATCCACTTCCACTGTTTTATCGACTTCTGGGATGATGGTTTGGAAACCACCTTTGGCCAATTCGGTCAATTCAGAAATCGCTTCTTTGTGACGCAACAATGATTTTGGCGTAAAGATAATCAATGGTTTGCGATAATCCGCCACCATCTGACGACGCAGAATGTGGAAAATTTGCGCTGGCGTGGTCGGTTGTACCACTTGCATGTTGTTGTCTGCGCACAATTGTAAGTAGCGTTCAATACGCGCCGATGAGTGCTCTGGACCTTGCCCTTCGTAACCGTGTGGTAGCATCAAAGTCAATGCAGACAAACGACCCCACTTAACTTCGCCCGATGAAATAAATTGGTCAATCACCACTTGCGCGCCATTGGCAAAGTCACCAAATTGACCTTCCCAAATCACCAAGGTATTGGGTGAAGTGGTTGAGTAACCATATTCAAATGCCATCACCGCTTCTTCAGACAGCACCGAGTCAATCACGGTAAAAGTCGATTTTTCTGCGACGTGTTGCAGTGGAATATACGTGCCTGAATCCCAAGACTCGCGCTCTTGGTCATGCAATACCGCATGGCGATGCACGAATGTACCACGACCAGAATCTTGCCCCGTGATGCGCACATCGTAGCCATTGGCCAACAATGACGCGAACGCCAAATGCTCAGCCATACCCCAATCCAGTGGCATATCGCCACTGGCCATCAAGCTGCGGTTTTTAATCAAAGTTGCGACCAATGGGTGCATTTTGAAGGTCGATGGAATCGTGGTGATTTTTTCGCCCAAGCGTTTGAGTTCGGTTAAGTTCAAACCTGTGTTGGTCGCATCCACCCATTTTTTATCCAAATAACGTGACCAGTCATTGGCAAACATGTGTTTGTGATTGGTTAAAACCGCGGTTGAGAAATTGCGCCCTTCATCCATTGCTTGGCGATAATCCGCCACCAATTGGTCACCTTCGCCTTCTTTGAGTACGCCTTGGGTGGTGAGTTTTTCTGCATACAAAGCACGTGTACCTGGGTGTTTGGCAATTGATTTGTACATCAACGGTTGGGTCAATGCGGGCGTGTCTTGCTCGTTGTGACCGAGTTTACGGAAACACACGATGTCAATCACCACGTCTTTTTTGAAGCGTTTGCGGTAGTCCAATGCCAATTGCGTTGCCCAAACCACGATTTCTGGATCATCACCATTGACGTGCAACACAGGGGCTTCAATCATTTTCACTACGTCTGAGCAGTACAAAGTCGAGCCTTTATCGCGTGGGTCTGAGGTGGTGAAACCAATTTGGTTGTTAATCACAATGTGGACGGTACCAAACGTACCATAACCACGGGTTTGCGCGAGGTTGAGGGTTTCCATCACCACGCCTTGACCCGCAAATGCGGCATCACCATGCACTTGCACAGGCAAAACTTGATCGCCCGTGGTGTCACCACGGCGGTCTTGACGTGCGCGTGCAGAGCCTTCGACCACTGGATTCACAATTTCCAAATGCGATGGGTTAAACGCCAAATTCAAATGCACTGGACCGCCAGGGGTAGAGACATCACTTGAGAAACCTTGGTGGTATTTCACGTCACCTGCGGGCAAATCGTCGCCGTGTTTGCCTTCAAATTCAGCAAACAATTCAGACGGGCTTTTACCCAAGGTGTTGACCAAGACATTCAAGCGACCACGGTGCGCCATCGCAATCACGATTTCTTGTACGCCTTGCACACCTGCGTGCTGAATCAACGCATCCATTGAGGCGATGAAACTCTCGCCACCCTCAAGTGAGAAGCGTTTTTGCCCGACATATCGCGTGTGTAAATAACGCTCCAAGCCTTCGGCTTCGGTCAATTCGACCATGATGCGCCGTTTTTGGTCTGTATTAAATTGCGGGGTTGAACGACATGACTCGATGCGCTCTTGCCACCAGCGTTTTTCGGCAGGGTCAGTGATGTACATGTATTCCACACCCAAGTTACCGCAATAAGTATTGCGCAGTGCATGAATCAAATCACGCAAAGACATCTCTTCTTCGCCAAAATAGGTGTTGTTGATACTGTACAAAGTGTCCATATCCGCATCGGTAAAACCGTAGAATGCGGGATCCAATTCTGGAATACTCGGACGATCATGACGTTTGAGCGGATCGAGATTTGACCAACGCGCGCCCAAAAAGCGATACGCAGAAATCAATGACTGTACTGCAACCTGCTTGCGTCCACTCACCGCACCTGAATTGGCAGACTGAAAGGCTAAAAATTTGTTTTGTTTGGCACGTTGTGCAAAGGACTCAACGACGGGCAAATGCGCAACGTCTGGCGTTTCTACCTGCCCATTGGAAGCAGGGAGATTTTGCATGGAATCGAAATAACCGCGCCACTGCTCGGGAACCGAGTTCGGGTTATTCAGATATTGCTCATACATCTCCTCGACATACGGTGCATTACCGCCAAAGAGGTATGAATTGGACAAATAATCATTCATCATAATGTTGCTCAGCCTTTCTGTACGCTTCGTACAATTGGATGTGGGAATGGTAACGCCGTTCCCGTTGATTTAGCGGCCTCACCGCACCATCAACAGCTTTCAATCTCATCGCTCAGAACCACACTGCACTGTTTAGCAGATCTGATACAACAAGAGTTGTAAATCACCGAAAACGGGATTAAAAATTTAAGGTGGATGCAATGAGAGCCAAAAACCACTCAAACACTCGGTTTAACCCCGACGCAACACCCATTAAACTCGCTCATTCTATCATAAGCGAATACAAATAATTTACAAAAAATGCGACGCGCTAAACCACAGCAAACCGCATTTATCTTGCATTAAAACTGATTAAATATTGCAAAAAATGAGCATTTATATTCGCAGCTTGATGGGTTTCCATAAAAGCCATCTAAACTTAAATAAAAAGGCGGGCGTTTTGTTGCCCGCCTTGCCCAAATTTTTTCAGTTATTAACGTGCGTCGGGCACATCACGTTTGGGCGAACCCATAAACAATTGACGTGGACGACCAATTTTGTACTCTGGGTCGGTAATCATCTCTGTCCACTGTGCAATCCAACCCGACATACGCGCCAAGGTAAAGATGCCAGTGAACAACTCGGTTGGGATGCCCAAAGCACGTTGAACAATACCTGAGTAGAAATCGACGTTTGGATACAATTTGCGTGAAACGAAGTATTCGTCGTTCAGTGCAATTTTTTCGAGCTCCATCGCCAAGGCAAACAAACGATCGTTTTCCAAGCCCAATTCTTTCAAAATTTCATAGCAGGTTTCTCGCATCAATTTGGCGCGTGGGTCGTAGTTCTTATAAACGCGGTGACCAAAGCCCATCAAACGCACACCAGGTTCTTTATTTTTCACGCGCTCCATAAATGGTTTGACGTTTTCAACCGTGCCAATTTCTTCGAGCATGGTTAAGCATGCTTCATTCGCGCCACCATGCGCAGGCCCCCACAAACACGCCACACCTGCCGCTGCCGCAGCATAAGGACTGGTACCAGACGAACCACACAAACGCACGGTTGAAGTCGAAGCGTTTTGTTCGTGGTCTGCGTGCAAAGTGAAAATGCGATCCACAGCACGTTCAAGCACAGGATTGACTACGTACTCTTCGGTTGGCACTGCAAACATCATGCGCAGGAAGTTACCCGCATAGGACAAATCATTGCGCGGATGCACAAATGGCTCGCCGACTGAATATTTATAAGCCATCGCCACCAAAGTTGGGATTTTCGCAATCAAACGGTGCGCTGCGATTTTACGGCTTTCAGCACTACTGTTGTCCGATGGATAAAACGCACTCATCGCGGCCACTGAAGCGGTCAAAATCGCCATTGGATGCGAGTCACGGCGGAATCCATGCAAGAATGATTGCATTTGCTCATGCACCATGGTGTGGTGCATGATGTCTTGTTTGATGAATTTTTCTTTTTCTTCTTTGTTTGGCAATTCACCGTTCAACAGCAAATAGGCAACTTCTAAATATTCACATTTCTCAGCCAATTGTTCAATTGGATAACCACGGTACAACAACTCGCCTTTGTCGCCATCAATGAACGTGATGGTTGAATTACACGATGCAGTGGACATAAAGCCAGGGTCATAGGTGAATTTACCTGTTTGACCATACAGCTTACGGATATCAATCACATCAGGACCAATTGAACCACCATACACTGGAAATTCAACGGGAGCCGAACCATCGGAGAACGATAGCGTTGCGGTACTTTTTGCGGTTACATTCATGTCACACTCCTAAAATAAAAAAATAAAAACCAATCCACCAAAAATCGTTAAACCACTCTGAGCATCATCAAAACAGTATTTGCTTGATGCATATCCTCTTCATTCATCATATGCTCAGACGGATCAACGTCTTTCAATTCTTTGCGCGACATGATTAATCCAAGCAACTCATCGTCAGGCAAATCAAGCAATAAATCCAGACCATACACCTGCGCATCGGTCAATACAGGATGCGCGTCAAAAAAACGAGTCATCAAAATATCATTTTCCAACAAACCTCGCTTGGCACGCCACATCAAACGCGCACGGCGTACCTCATCGGTGACTTCATTTTTTGCAACTGCGCCTAAGGGCGTTGTCTCATCAAAATCCATAAAAAGCCTTTTTCAATTCATAAGGGTTTTGGTTCTTCACATACTACCGCGAAATGCTTACCAAAAACTGACCAAAATTATAAGTGAAAAACCCCTGAAAAACTTAATTTGCCGCGCATATTCACAAGATTAATTTTGCAAAAATTCTAAAACCAAGACATTCGCACACTATTCATACACAATCAAACCAAAAACCAAAATTATTGCCTTAAATCCAGTCTTTTTTGCCCAAGCCTTACACTTGACTTACACGCAACACACTTGAACTTACACTCATCTTACGACAACTGGCGTAAACTTCTAAAATATTCAACTAAACCAAAATATTTATTGAAATTACCTTGATTGCATCACTATAATGGCGACTGTTTAAATTTTTCATATTGTCGCAATTGCGTCTATTAATACTTTTAGGAGATGGGTATGTCATTGAAAAAAATCTTAAAGCAAAAAATTGAAGAGCACCGCCCTCGCACCGCTCGCTTGGTCAAAGAATTTGGCAAAGTCAAAATTGACGAAGTGACCATTGATCAATGCATTGGTGGCGCGCGCGATATTCGCGCTTTGGTCACTGACATTTCCTATTTAGACCCACAAGACGGCATCACTTTCCGTGGCAAAACCATCGAAGAAACTTTCGCTGCCCTGCCCAAAGCAGAAGGCTCAGAATACCCGACAGTAGAGGCATTTTGGTTCTTCTTGCTGACAGGCGACATCCCAACGCAAGAACAAGTAGAAGGCGTCATGCTCGAATTCAAAGTGCGTCAACACGTGCCCCACTATGTATTCGAGATCTTAAATCACATGCCGATTGAATCACACCCGATGACCATGTTGTCAACGGCAATTTTGGCGATGCAAAAAGACTCATCTTTCCATGAATACTATAGTTCAGGTAACTTCAAGAAAAACGACGCTTGGGAATACGTTTACGAGGACGCATTCGACATCGTTGCACGTATTCCAGTAGTCGCCGCCTACATTTATAATTTGAAATACCGCGATAACAAACAAATTGAAATCAACCGCAAGTTGGACATGGGTGCAAACTTTGCACACATGATTGGTCAATCAAAAGAATACGCAGACGTGGCGCGTATGTATTTCATCCTCCACTCAGACCACGAGTCAGGCAATGTATCGGCGCACACCACGCATTTGGTACACTCTGCCCTGTCTGACCCATACTACGCGTATTCAGCAGGTTTGAATGGTTTGGCTGGTCCTTTGCATGGTTTGGCAAATCAAGAAGTGCTGTATTGGACATTGAAATTTCAACAAAAATACTGTCCTGACCAAGAACCCACCAAAGAATTGTTGACCGCCGCTTTGTGGGACACATTGAATTCTGGTCAAGTCATTCCAGGTTATGGCCACGCTGTTTTGCGTAAAACCGACCCACGTTATACTGCGCAACGTGAATTCTGCTTGAACACACCAGGTTTGAACGAAGACCCATTGTTCAAATTGGTATCCATGATTTACGAAGTCGCACCAGGTGTATTGACCGAACACGGCAAAACCAAAAACCCGTGGCCAAACGTGGACTCACAATCAGGCGTGATTCAATGGTACTACGGCGTGCGTGAATTTGACTTTTACACCGTGTTGTTTGGTGTGGGTCGTGCATTGGGTTGTATGGCAAACATCACTTGGGATCGCGCTTTGGGCTATGCGATTGAGCGTCCAAAATCAGTCACCACCGAAATGCTCGAAAAATGGGCTGAGGCAGGTGGTCGCCAAATGTCGTAATTGACCTTTCTGCCAATCAAAAAGGATGCCCATTTGCGGCATCCTTTTTTATGTTTTAAAATCAAAACTATTGTTGATCAATACAAAAAAACTGGGCACGGAGTCTATCAATAACTCCACACCCAGTTTTTAACCCCATAGCGAGGCATATCAAAAAATTATTTAATAATATCAATCACTTCCAAGTTTTTATTGATAACTTGGAAAATTGAAATCGCACCACCTTTGATGTCACCTTTTTCATCAAACGCGACCTGTCCCGTCAACCCAGAAAAATTCACCTTAGGCATCGCCGCCGCAATCGCTTCGCGCTCGGTCGAGCCTGCAATTTTCATCGCTTCAGCCAAAGCGTACACCGCATCGTAGGCAAACGGCGAGTAAATTTGCACTTTTTGCCCAGCAAAGGTTTTCTCATAATTGGCATTGTACTCTGCACCTTTTGCCATTTTTGACAAAGGCATCCCCGCTTGTGAACACACCACACCTTCACCTGCATCACCCGCCAAATCAATGAACTTTTTGGTACACGGACCATCCGCAGAAGCCAATTTGGTGGTCATGCCCAATTCCTTCATCTGCTTGACCAACGAAGCCGCCGTGTCGTCCATCCCACCCCAAAACAGATAGTCAGGATTCATGCCTTTGATTTTGGTCAAAATCGCTTTGAAATCGGTCGTGACGGCAGTGGATGCTTCACGTGATAAAACCTGCACGCCCCCTTCTTTCAAGGTTTTTTCAACTTGATCCGCCAAACCTTTGCCGTATTGGGTTGAGTCATCCAAAATCGCAACTGTTTTCGCACCTTTGCTCAGCATAAACCGACCCATTGCAGGGCCTTGCATCGCATCCGTCGCTACCATACGATAAGTGCTTACAGAGCCTTTGGGTGTTTTTTCACCTTTTAAGGTGTAGTCAGGATTGGTTGAAGAAGGCGTAATTTGCACCACGCCCGCCTTCGCGTACACCGCATTCGCAGGAATGGTCACACCCGAAGTCAAATGCCCAACCACGCCAACCACACCCGCATCCAGCAACTTTTGTGCCACCACAGGACCTTGTTTGGGATCGGCTGCATCGTCTTCACCGACCAATGCCAATTTCACCACCTTGTCGCCCACTTTAATGCCACCTTGGGCATTGATTTCATTGACCGCCAACTGCGCGCCATTTTCATTGTCCTTGCCCAGATGCGCAATCCCGCCCGTGCGTGGCGCACCGTGACCAATTTTGACACAAGCTTGACCTGCGTCTAACTTGCCACAGGCATCACTGGGCTTATCGCCACCACAAGCCACTAACGCAACAGCAGCCACCAAAGGTAAAAATTTAAACGCTTGATACATGGGTTTCTCCATTTATTAACAAAAACATAGAAACACCAAATCTAAAAAGAACAATATTCTGTTAAATAAAAATATTTTAATTTTAATAACCACATATTGAGATTAAAGCATCAATATCAAACAAAAAATAAAGCAGAAATGGTGTTTAGTAACTAACAATTATATCCCAAAATAACCCACCTCCCAAATCATTTGGCAATGATTTACCCACTAAAACGCCGAATCTACCTCTTGCAAAAAAACCAGTTCGGCTTCAGTAGAAACACGCCCTAAAATCGCATTGCGGTGTGGGTAGCGACCAAATCGCTCAATGATACGTTTGTGTTTGTGCTCAAAATCCAACTGATTCGGCTCACCCAACTCAGTGTACAAAGCCAGCGCACGCTCGTGCATCAACGCAGATTCGCTATGCATAAACGGCAAAAACATAAACCCACGCATATTTTCAGGCACATCCAAATGACAACCCGCACGTATGGCTTCCTGTGCCAAAACCAAAGCCAGCGTATCCGAGGCAAATGCGCGGGGCGTATCGCGAAACATATTGCGTGAGAATTGATCGAGCACAATGATTTCTGCCAAACGTCCTTGAGCCGTATCGCGCCAATCAACCAACTCACCACAGTTTGCCTGCGCGTGCACCTGTGCAAATCGCTCAGTAATCAACGCATCAAATGCGGCACTTTTTGCCCACCAGAGTTTAGAATCAATTTCAGTGAACCAAAAATCGAGGATGGTTTGAGGGCGGATGGAATCGGTCATAACATTTCCTCCTCACGATTATTTTCATTCAACATCTCATCCCAAAAATCACCATCCAATCCTTTAATCTCAAACATTTGCTCAGTTTGCATGCCTAAGGAATAGTTGTAAATGTGCTTAGCCAACTCTTGTCCATCTATGAGTACCAAGGTAGTACTGGGTAAACTCTGTGCATAACGTTTTGCATTTTCATTGAATTGAGCCGTGGTGATAAACACACCCTTGCTTGCTTGAGAACCAGCCAATGCTCCAACAAAATTGCTTAACTCTGGGCGACCAATTTTCGTATCAAGAGCATAACGTTTGGCTTGGATATAGATACGCCCGAACCCTAAAACATCTTCTTTAATCACCCCATCAATACCACCATCATTGGATTGTTGCGTTACCAAACCCGAATTTTCAACTTCACCACCATAACCCATTCTTTGCAATAATTGCACCACCAGTTTTTCAAACTCATAAGGTTTTTTACTCAAAATGGTGCTTAATATTTCATCGTAAACACGTTTACGAATATTTTGGTAAGTGCTGTGCATCAACTCGGTTGGGTTGACATCATCTAATTTTAATTCCGAATTATGCTCTTCATCAGGTCGTTGTCCCTTCTTTTGGGCGTATCTTTGGCGCATTTGTTTTTGCACAAATGTTTCAATCTCATTTGGGGTGTTGAGCATTTTTGTTCCCAATTCAGAAATTTTAAACACACCACGACTCGGTTTTTCGACCAAACCCGAGTTAAACAGATAACTTAATGCCCAAGAAATTCTATCAAGAAACATCTTGCCATTACCCGATTCGTATTTCCTTTCTATCTCTTCCTCAGTCAATTTAAAAACTTTCGCCAAAGGCATTTCCATTGCGCGAAATTGCATCGCACCTTCTTGGCTCAACAGTTTGAGTGCTTCCAAACGAATTTCATTATGTTTTGGTATCATTTTTCACCTTTCTTAATACGGTTTTGCTCGTCCAAACCCTTCAAATACGCCAATTTTTCTCTAATTTTAGCTTCCAAACCACGCTCAGTCGGCTGATAAAAACTCATCTCAGGCATTTCATCGGGTAAATATTTTTCCCCAGCAGCGTAGGCTTCTGGCTCGTCGTGTGCGTAACGATAGGCTTTGCCGTAATCGAGGTTTTTCATCAGTTGGGTCGGCGCGTTGCGTAGGTGCAGCGGCACGGGGCGTGAGTCGTCTTGTTTGACCCATGCGCGGGCACGGTTGTAGGCGTTGTAGCCTGCGTTGGATTTGGCGGCGATGGCCAAGTAGATGACGGCTTGCGCCAGTGCGAGTTCGCCCTCGGGTGAGCCGAGCCGCTCATAGGTCTGCGCCGCATCATTGCAGATTTGCATGGCGCGTGGATCGGCCAGTCCAATATCTTCCCACGCCATGCGCACGATGCGCCGCGCAAGGTAACGTGGGTCTGCGCCACCATCCAACATTCGGCAAAACCAGTACAACGCGGCATCGGGGTTCGAGCCGCGCACGGATTTGTGCAGTGCTGAAATTTGGTCGTAAAACGCCTCACCGCCCGAGTCAAAACGCCGCAAAGTCGCACCAAGACTGGACTTTAGGTGCTCGATAGTGATGAGTTTGTCGGTACTGTCGTCTTTGGCATCGGACATCGCGACGTGCATGGCTTGTTCAAAATGGTTGAGCAGTCGCCGTGCATCGCCATCGGCGGAGTCAATCAGCATTTTTTTCGCGTCGTCGGTGACTGCGCAGTGCGTCGCTTGGGTCGCACGGTTGATCAGGTCGCCCAATTCATTCGCTGTGAGCGGTTCAAGCACATAAACCGTGGCGCGTGAAAGCAAGGCGTTGTTCACTTCAAACGAGGGATTCTCGGTGGTCGCGCCGATAAATGTCAGCAAGCCTGATTCGACATGCGGTAAAAATGCGTCTTGTTGAGACTTATTGAACCGATGCACTTCATCCACGAACAATATGGTTTGCCGTCCTTGGTTTTGCCAAATATGCGCTTGTTCAACCACTTCACGGATTTCTTTCACGCCCGAGAGCACAGCTGAGAGTGCGACAAACTGCGCATCGAATGAATGTGCCACAAGCCGCGCCAGCGTGGTTTTGCCCACACCAGGTGGTCCCCAAAATATCATCGAGTGCATCCGCCGTTGGGCAAATGCTACGGCGAGTGGCTGACCTGCTTGAAGCAAATGCTTTTGTCCAATGACCTCGACAAGGGTTTGTGGGCGCAGTTGTTCCGCCAACGGTGCGTTTTGATGTTGGGTGGGTATCTTCTGATCGTGTGCAAATAAATCGCTCATGCAAGTCCTGTATGTGTGCTTGTCACACTGGTTTTGATAGGCGTATTTTATGCCAACGGAGCAATCGCTGTATGGGCTTTTGAGTTTTTCATCGTGATTCCGCCCATAAATTCGTGGTCATTGCGAGCGAGATTCATCGCAAAGCAATCCACACAACATCAACACATCAAACTTAGATGGATTGCCACCCCTCGATAAAACCCTTCGAGGGTCGCAATGACGGCATGCGAACTTTTATGGTTTTAACCAACCCTAAAACAGCAAACCCCCGCAAAATGCGAGGGTTTGTCAGCAGTGAGCGTATTATTTATTTAACGCCCTTTCCACCATCCATTCAAATCAATGGAATTGGTTAGAGGTGTTTTTCGCACCGCCCGCTTTGAGTGCCGCTTCACCAGCGAAGAACTCTTTGTGGTCATCACCAATGTCAGAACCTGACATCGCTTGGTGTTTCACGCAAGCAACGCCTTTGCGGATTTCTTCGCGTTGAACGTTCAATACATAAGCGAGCATACCGTCTTCACCAAAGTAGCCTTGCGCCAAGTTGTTCATGTGCAATGCTGTGGTGTGGTAGGTTGGCAATGTAATCAAGTGGTGGAAGATGTTCGCTTCACGTGACGCGTCTGCTTGGAATGTACGGATGCGTTGATCTGCCGCCAATGCCAATTCAGTGTTGTCATACTCAACGCTCATCAATTTAGCGCGGTCGTATGCAGACACATCTTTACCTTCAGCAACCATCGCGTCATACGCTTGTTGGCGGAAGTTCAAAGTCCAGTTAAACGATGGTGAGTTGTTGTACACCAATTTCGCTGTTGGCTCTTGTTCGCGAACACGGTTGACCATGTGTGCGATGTCAGCCACATTTGGTGTTGCCGTTTCAATCCACAACAAATCAGCACCTGCACGCAAAGATGCCACACAGTCCAAGACCACGCGATCAATGTTTGTGCCTTCAGCAAATTCAAACAAGCCACTTGCCAAACGCGCTGGGCGAACCAATTTACCATCTTTTTTCAACAATACTTCGTCATCTTTGGCTTGATCCAAAGTCACTTCTTCAGTTTTCAAGAAGTTGATGTATTGTGAACCCAAGTCACCTTTTTCACGAGACACTGGCAATGTTTGTGTCAAGCCAGCACCTTCAGAGTCAGTACGCGCAACAATCACGCCATCATGTACGCCGAGTTCCAAGAACGCGTAACGCACCGCATTGATTTTTGCGTGGAATTCTTCGTGTGGTACGGTGACTTTACCGTCTTGGTGACCACATTGTTTCACGTCAGATACTTGGTTTTCGATTTGGATACAGCATGCACCCGCTTCAATCATTTTTTTAGACAACAAGTACGTCGCTTCTGGGTTACCAAAACCAGCGTCGATGTCGGCAATAATTGGTACCACGTGGGTTTCAAAGTTTTCGATTTTTTCCAAAATTGCAG
>JAGNWC010000093.1 GCA_017986195.1 Hydromonas sp. | reverse complement strand
TGTGGCGCGCCATCACGACGACTGTTGACTTGACAAACCAACGCCTGCTCATCGTGCGTGCGCAGACGGGACGAGACGTTCTGCGACAAATGGCGCAAACCGCCGACATACCGTGTGACATTTGGGCATGTTACACACGTCAAATAAATACTTGGTCTGCCGAGCAGATGGCGCAATTTCAGCAGTTTGACACTCAACTTGGATTGATGATCATCACCAGCATTGAGGGGCTCAGTGCCTTGTTGGCGCAATTTGACTCAAAGCACCTGCCGAAAAATCTGTATCAACACAGCCTCATCACCCTTCACCCGCGCATTGCAGAATTTGCCAAAAGCACTGGATTCAGTGATGTGCGGTTGTGTCCCGTCGATGATTTGGTGCGACAAATCCCCATTTGGGCAAACTCTGAGTCCCCTGCCGCACCCTCCATACAAGGCTAACACGGGGCTAATTTCCCCACTTCGCCGTCACATTCGATTACAATGGTACGCATCGTTGCGCACCCTTTTGGTCGCAATTCTGAGTTAAAGGACGAGTCATGGCAAATACACCCGAACAACAATCCCCCCCACCGACAACGAGCACCACACCCCCAACAAACCCCGATAAAAAACCATCAAGTGGTGTGGGTTTTAAACTCAGCGTGGCCATGTTGGTGATTTTGGCGGGCTTGGGCGCATCAAGTTATTTGGCGTATCAACGCGGCATGGTCAATCCGTATCTGCCACAGATGTTACAAAAAAACACCGCCGATGCTGTCGCGCTTACCCCTGTTGAGCCAACACCAGCCCAAACCAGCCCAACAGAAAGCACTGTCAGTGATACCAACACACCTGCTCCCACTGTAACATCACCTGCGACGGAATCTTCTACCAGTGCAACGCCGAGCAATGACACAATGTCCGCGCCCACCGCATCCACTGCGCCAACTACACCCACGGCGCAAATTGTGCCGACAGCACCCGCAGCCACAGCCCCTGCACCAATGACACCGACAGTTCCGAGCGCACCATCTGTCAGCACGAGCAACGCTGCGACCAATGCCTTGCTCTCAGTTATGGACGCACAAACCCAATGGCAAGCCATGCAGTTTGATTTCAACCAACGTTGGGATACTGCCAACGCATTGCAAACCATACAAACGCTTAAAAATCAATTACAAGCACTCAACAACAGCGCAACCCTCCCAACACTGGGGGCACTCTCACAAACCGAAGCACAAATTCAAGCATGGCACGCGCTCAATCCCCAAGCACAATTGGCAGCCTTGCAACAAGCCATAGTCGATGCGGATAAATTACACATTCGCACCATCCAAGAACCTACGCCAGAAGCCGCCCCCGCAGGCATGTGGTCACGATTCATCGCCACGCTCAAAACCATGTTTGCCATCAAACGGGTCAACACCGCGCAGGATGCGGCTTTGGATGCCGCCAACGCGGCGATTGTCAAACAAGGTATCGTGGCCAATCTGATGTCGGCACAATGGTCAGCGCGCAATGGTCAATGGCAAAGTGCACAAGCACAACTGCGCACAGCCAACGCCAATATTCAAAGTTATGGTCAAGGTTACACCTTGGACAGTTTAAAACCACTGATGGATGCGAGCAGTTTCCCGACCCCACCTGACTTTAACACCGTGCAACAAGCCTTGATGCAGGTACGCGCGCAATTGGCAGCACAAGCCCAAAGCGATCGCACGACCACTTTTAAACCGAATGGAGCCGCACTATGATACGCAAACTCATTTGGACGATGGTATTGATTGGCATCGCAGCATTGATAGCGTTTGGCATGCGCAACTACCCAGGCAGTGTGTCATTTGAATGGTTTTCATGGCAAATATCCATGAGCATCTATGTATTTGCCTTGCTTTCACTATTGACGTTTGTGGTGTTTTTTTGGTTGTGGCGACTGTACCGTGGCATGGTCGCTCTGCCCAGTCGCTTCAAAGGCTGGCGCGAAGACAAACGTGAGCAACGCGCCTTGGCAGCATTGCAAACCGCAACCATCGCGCTGCAAGAAGGTCGTTTCACCCATGCAGAAAAAGCCGCCAAAATCGCCGCACGCAAACCCTCCGCCACAGGCTTGGCTGCGCTCTTGGGCGCGACCAGCGCGCATGCGCGTGCCGACCAAGACACTGCCAATCAGTGGCTCAATCAACTCGACGCATTTCCTGAATTTGCCGACTCAAAACTTCTGCAACAAACCCAAATGGCATTGGACAATAGCGACACCATCCGCGCATTGACTTTGCTCGATGGCGTATCGCCGAATTTACGCAAATACAGTTTGCGTTACAAAGAGTTGTTGATTCAAGCTCAAGCCCAGTCCAATAACTGGCACGAAGTCAAACAACTCGCCACCGAACGCAAAACCACCATCACCACGGCACAAAAAACCGAATGGATGAAACGCGCGATTGCAGGATTAACAACCGATGAGAGCCTGTCCGCCGATTACCTGCGCACGCTTTACAAAGACATGCCCGACGATGTGCGCGATGATGACGAAGCGGTGAAAACCTTGGTTCAAGCCTTGATTCAACGCGAAGCCTACCCCGATGCGCGGCGCGTCATCCAAGAGTCCATGCGCTATCGCTGGCGACCTGCGTTGTTACCCGATTATGTGCGTGCCGCGACCAGCGAGTCAGTCACAGAGCAACTCAAAATGTGTGATGCGTGGCAAGCACAAGGGCATAACGACGCGCCACTGCACACCACTGCAGGACAGTTGTGCGTGCGCTCTGAACTTTGGGGACAAGCCAAAAAACATTTCGAGGAAGCGATTCGCCTCGCGCCATCCGCGATACTGTATTCGGGCTTGGCACAGGCTTTGTATGGCATGGGTGACAAAGAAGGCGCGCAAAACGCCGAACACCAAGCCAGTATGTTTCACGAGGTAAAAACGCTCACATCGTAGTCATGTACAACCTGCATTAAAAAAACGGACTCAGCGTCCGTTTTTTTGATCTGCAATCAGGGTGCAATCGCCAAACTCAAATCCCTCTAAACCTCGGGTCTTCTGCCCATTCATCTTTTTGTTGCTGCTCTTGTTGCTTTTGCCAATCGGGTTTGTGCGCGCTTGCCAATTCAACCAAAGCTTCGCGCAATAAATCCATGCCCGCTCCTGTTTTCGCGCTGACAAATATCCGTGCAATACGTCCATGTTCGTCGCGCTCAATCGCAGGTTCGTGCCCTGACAGATCAATTTTGTTCCAAATCAAGACTTGATGAATTTTATCGGCGGCAATTTCTTTAAGCACCTTATTCACCTCGTCAATTTGATCCAATCGCACCGTACTCGCGGCATCGACCACGTGAAACAACACATCGGCGTGAATGGTTTCCTCAAGCGTGGCGCGAAACGCGGCAACCAATTGATGCGGCAAATCGCGCACAAAACCGACCGTATCAGAGACCACAATTTGCCCCGCACCTTCGACATAGACTTTACGCGTGGTGGTGTCAAGCGTTGCAAACAACTGGTCAGCAGCGTAGGTGCGTGCGCTGGTCAAATGATTGAATAAGGTTGATTTGCCCGCATTGGTGTATCCCACCAAAGAAACATTGAGTGTATTGCTGCGTGCACGGGCGTTGCGTTGGGTCAGGTGTTGTTTTTCAAATTTTGCCAACTGCGCCTTGAGGTACTTCATGCGCTCACCAATCAAACGTTTGTCAATTTCCAACTGTGACTCACCCATACCACCCATCCCCGATTTACCGCGCTGACGCTCCAAGTGCGTCCACAGGCCTGCCAAACGCGATTGATGGTATTCGAGTTGTGCCATTTCGACCTGCAATTTACCTTCATGACTTTGCGCCCTTTGCGCAAAAATATCGAGAATCAAACCCGTTCTGTCCATCACTTGCACTTCAAGCTTGGCTTCAAGGTTACGCTGCTGTGCAGGCGATAAACTGTGGTTAAACACCACAATTTCGGCGCTTTGCGCTTGCACTTCGAGTTTGATTTCCTCGACCTTGCCCGTGCCTACGAACAATGCCGCATCGGGGGTTTTGCGTGTGCCTGTGACCGCGCCGACGACTTGTCCGCCATCGGATTGGACGAGCAGATGCAACTCTTCCATCGAGGCTTCAAAATCGCCTTTGCCAAAGTAGATGCCGACAATAATAGCGCGCATGGTATTTCCTTTTCTTTAAAAACAATCAACCCGCTCATAACAAATGAGCGGGTTGGTCTAAACCTTCAGCAATCGCCAATGATTCAGTTATTCAGCGGCTGGTTGGATTTCTTGAATGTTCACAGGACGTGCTGGAACGATGGTAGAAATCGCATGTTTATAGACCATTTGGGTCACTGTATTGCGCAAAAGCACAACGTATTGATCGAATGATTCGATGTTACCTTGCAGTTTAATTCCATTAACGAGGTAAATCGAGACGGGTACGTGTTCGCGGCGCAAAGCATTCAAGAATGGATCTTGCAAAAGTTGTCCTTTATTCATCATTTTTTTCTCCAGGGCAAAGTTATAGAATTATTGTTTTGATTTCGGTGGCATCCGAAACAACTGACGCATATTAACACAAAATGTCTATATATGACTTTTTTTGTCAGAAAACGCACGTCAAATCAATCAAATTGATGGGTTAGCGTTTATTCGCCCGAGTTAAATACGGATTGGTGCTCGATTTAAAGTCAATCCGTAGCGGCGTGCCCTGCAATTTAAACGCCTCACGAAAACGCCCTTCCAAATAACGCTGATAGGTTTTCGGCACGTTTTCCAATGAGTTGCCATGAATCACGATAATCGGCGGGTTCTGTCCACCTTGGTGGGCATAGCGCAGTTTGGGTCGCGCCGAGCCTTGACCTTTGCGTGGCGGGGCTTGGTGTTCAATCGCCGCTTGCAATACACGTGTGAGTTTGGGTGTCGGCAGTTTGGCGAATGCCGCCGCGTGCGCTTCCAAAACAGATTTGAGCAAAGCATCAATCCCCTGCCCTTTGAGCGCGCTGGTAAAGTGAAATTTGGCAAAGTCCAAGAACATCAGTTTGCGCACAATATCGACTTTCACACGATCTTTTTCATAGGCATCAACCGTGTCCCATTTATTCACCGCCACCACCAGCGCACGCCCTGATTCAAGAATAAAGCCCGCCACGTGCGCATCTTGCTCAGAAATATCCTGATTGGCATCAAGCATCAAGATTGCCACATTCGCATCGGAAATCGCTTGCAGGGTTTTAACCACCGAGAATTTTTCAATCGATTCAAACACCTTGCCGCGTTTGCGCAAACCTGCGGTGTCTATCAGTACGAATTTTTGTCCATCGCGCTCAAAATCAATTTCAATCGCATCGCGTGTCGTCCCAGGCATATCAAAAGCAATCACACGCTCTTCACCGACCAAAGCATTAATCAAAGTGGACTTACCGACATTGGGGCGACCGACCACCGCGATTTTAATCGGCTTGAGACTGCGCATATTCGAGATGGCTTTGTGTTCATCCTCAGATTGCTCAGGGGATGCCAGCAAGCGCGCAATCGCCTCATCCTGAGCATGTTCATTTAAATGGGCAAATGGGTCATCATCAGGTGCATCCGAAGTATCTAACCAATCATCGACTGTGTCGG
>JAGNWC010000092.1 GCA_017986195.1 Hydromonas sp. | reverse complement strand
CATTCATGATGGTCGCGAGCATCCCCATGTCGTCCGCAGTCGCGCGATCCATACCCGCTGCGCCACCCGCCATGCCGCGGAAAATATTACCGCCGCCAATCACCACCGCCATTTACACACCCGTATCAACAACGGCTTTAATTTGAGCAACCATGCCCTCGATGGTGGCGCGGTTGATGCCAAAAGCATCGTCGCCCATAAGGGCTTCACCTGATAATTTGAGTAAAACGCGTTTGTATCCTGACATGATTTTTCCTTTTTTAAGTGTTTATTGTTTGTAAAAATATCATAGGCATCATCATTTCGAGGAGCCAAGCAATCCACGCCATGTTGATGCACCCATGGATTGCTGCGCGACACAACCGCTCGCAATGACGGGATTTTTGATTCAAAAAAAGCGGGCAATGCCCGCATTTTTTATCGCGTTACGCTTGAGATGCTGCAGCCACTTGCGCCGCAACCTCTGCGGCGAAGTCATCGACTTTTTTCTCGATGCCTTCACCCACGACAAACATGGTAAATCCTGCCACCACGGTGTTTTTCTCTTTGAGCATTTGCTCAACCGTTTGCTTGTCATTTTTAACAAACGATTGATTCAACAAAGACACTTCTTTCAAATATTTTTGCACAGAACCTTCGACCATTTTTTCAGCAATCTCGGCTGGCTTGCCTTGCTCCATGGCTTTGGCTTTGGCGACTGAACGCTCGGTTTCAATCAATTCAGCAGGTACATCATTTGATGACAATGCCACAGGTTTCATCGCAGCGATGTGCATCGCCACGTCTTTGGCAGCAGTCTCGTCGCCTTTATACTCAACCATCACGCCGATTTTCGCGCCGTGCAAATAGTATGCGAGGCTGTTGTCAGAGGCAAAACGTTTGAAACGACGAATGCTCATGTTTTCACCGATTTTGCCGATGAGATCCGCACGGGTTTGCTCGACCGATTTGCCGTTCAAATCCAATGCGCCCAATGCCGCCACGTCTGCTGGATTTTGCTCTGCCACCAATTTCGCTGAACCATTTGCCAACGCGAGGAAGTCATCATTTTTCGCAACGAAGTCGGTTTCTGAGTTGACTTCAACAATCGCGCCCGTTGTGCCATTGACATACACCGCAACCACGCCTTCAGCCGCAATGCGTGAGGCCGCTTTGCCTGCTTTGCTACCTAATTTCACACGTAAAATTTCTTCGGCTTTGCCCATGTCGCCAGCCGCTTCGGTCAGGGCTTTTTTACATTCCATCATCGGCGCGTCGGTTTTACCGCGCAATTCCGCCACCATACCTGCAGTAATTGTTGTCATTTTCTATCCTTTATTTGAAACATCATATGATTTTATAGCCATCACATGACAAAAATCTTTAAAAAAGGGGCGAAAAATCACATCGCCCCTTGTTTTGTCAACCATTATGGGTTGATAAACTTAGGCTTGTTCGCCCTCTGCCACTTCTACGAATTCTTCCGTAGAGGCTGCTTCTTGAACTGCTTCAACCACTTCTTGAACCGCATTCGCACGACCTTGCAACACCGCGTCGGCCATACCGCGTGCGTACAAACGCACTGCGCGCGCCGAGTCATCGTTACCTGGAATCACGAAGTCAACGCCTTCTGGATTATGGTTGGTATCGACCACAGAAATCACTGGAATGCCCAAGTTTTTCGCTTCGAGCAAAGCACCTTTGTGGTAACCAATGTCCACGCAAAAAATCGCATCAGGAATGCCGTTCATGTCCTTAATACCGCCGATGGATTTGTTCAATTTTTCGATTTCACGAGAGAACAACAAAGCTTCTTTTTTAGTCAATTTTTCAACATCGCCCGATTCAACCATGGCTTCCATTTCTTTCAAGCGTTTGATTGAGGTTTTGATGGTTTTGAAGTTGGTCAAAGTACCGCCCAACCAACGTTGGTTCACATAAGGCATACCTGCACGTGTGGCTTCTTCTGCCATGATTTCACGCGCTGCACGTTTTGTACCAACGAACAAAATTGTGCCACGACGTGCCGCGAGTTTTTTAACAAATTCGGCAGCATCGTTGTACATCACCACGGTTTTTTCGAGGTTGATGATGTGGATTTTATTACGATGCCCGTAGATGAACGGTGCCATTTTAGGATTCCAAAAACGGGTTTGGTGACCAAAGTGACAGCCCGCTTCGAGCATTTCACGCATTGTAACTAACATATTAAATACCTAACATTTATCAGGGTTATTGTCTAACATACGAGCGGTTGGCAACTTATGATTGATAAGATTGCACCCGATACGCCCGTACGCGCTATTTGTGACGAATGTCACCGATCCCAACCCGCATTCAACATTCTCTGCACGCAGATTCAAGACCGTTTATAATTATAGACTAATTCATCACAAAGCACAAGACAGGCTCTTGACTTGGTTTGAAGCCAGTATTTGTGCGTTTTTATAAAGAATACCTATGCCTGTAACCATCAAAACCGAAACCGACATTGCCCACATGCGCGTGGCGTGCAAATTTGCCTCCGAAGTGTTGGACTTCATCGAGCCACACATCCGTGCTGGTATTTCCACGGGCGAACTGGATCGCATGATGGATGATTATATGGTCAATGTCCAAAAAACCATCTCTGCCACGCTCGGCTATCAACCTCCAGGTTATCCACCCTATCCGAAATCCTGCTGTATTTCATTGAATGATGTGATTTGTCACGGTGTGCCCGACGATGAAAAATTTCTCAAAGACGGCGATATTCTCAACATCGACATTACTGTCATCACGCCCGCAGGCTATTTTGGCGACACCAGTCGGATGTTTATTGTCGGCGAAGGCTCAATTGCTGCGAAACGCCTGTGCGCTGTAACCTATGAATGTATGTGGCTTGGGATTGCGCAAGTTAAAGAAGGCGCGACCCTTGGCGACGTGGGCGCGGCGATTTCAGCGCACGCCAATGCCAACGGCATGTCGGTCGTGCGTGAATACTGCGGACATGGTATCGGCAAAGTATTTCATGAAGAACCACAAGTGCTGCACTACGGTGTCAAAGGCACAGGCTTGAAATTAAAAGCAGGCATGATATTCACCATCGAACCGATGATCAACGCAGGCAAACGTGATTTACGCACCATGTCCGATGGTTGGACGGTGAAAACCAAAGACCGCAGTTTGTCTGCACAGTGGGAGCACACGGTTTTGGTCACGCCAACGGGTTATGAGGTCTTGACTTTGTCGGACGGTTATCCGAAATTACCTGAGTTTATCAAAACCACGAATTGCTAATCTGCCATCGGCTAATTGCTTGAACACAGTAAGGGCAAACCCAATCGTGGTTTGCCCTTTTATTTTTGCTTTTTCTCAATTGTAAAGCCCTCTTGAACGGCGTATAGTGACATTATTCATTCACAACTAAAAAAACTGAAAACAGTTTGTGAGACCCAGTTTTTTGTCAGTTTTTGTCAATATAACATGGAGAAAATGATGTCACGATACACCACCCAAGCCATTCGTTCGGTTGCTCTGGTCGGTCACGGCGCAGTCGGTAAGACGAGCTTAGCAGAGGCTTTATTATTCGCCACAGGTGCAATTCCGAATAAAGGCAGCATCGAACGTGGTACAACTGTGTGCGACTTTGACCCAGCGGAAAAAGAAGCGGGTCACTCGCTCACCTCTGCGGTTGTGAATTTTGCGTATGAAGACACGCATATTCACCTGATTGACACCGCAGGCTTTCCTGACTTTTCGGGCACATCCATCGCTGCGCTGGCAGGCGTGGACACCGCGCTGATTGTGATTAATGCGCAAACAGGCATTGAGTTAATGACCGAGCGCATGATGCAGTACGCAAGCGATCGAAAACTGGCACGCATGATTGTCGTCAATAAAATTGATGCCGAAAACATTGATTTACCCGCGCTGATTAGCCAAATTCGCAACACATTTGGCAAACAATGCATGGTTCTGGATTTGCCCGCGCATGGTGGCGCGGATGTGGTTGAAGTGCTTGAGCACAACGCAGGCGATACCGATTTTGAATCGGTTGCGAATGCGCACCGTGCATTGATTGACCAAATTATTGAGGAAGACGAGGATTTACTCGCGCAGTACCTTGAAGATGGCGCAGACCCGAGTGCCGCAGATTTGCACGCGCCGTTTGAAAAAGCCTTGCGCGAAGGTCACCTCATTCCGATCTTATTCACCTCAGCGAAAACAGGTGCGGGCGTGAAAGAATTGCTCCACGTTTTGGCATCTTTGGCACCGAACCCTTTGGAAGCCAACCCACCGCCGTTTTATAAAGGCGAGAGTGGCGCGGATAGCGAGCCTTTCCACGCTGAACCCTCCTCGGACAAACACGTTTTAGCGCACGTATTTAAAGTCGTTGCCGATCCATACATGGGTAAAATCTCTGTGTTTCGCGTGCATCAAGGCACGATGAAAAAAGACATGCAACTGTTCGCAGGCGACTCCAAACGCCCTTTCAAAGTCGCACATTTATACCAACTGCAAGGCAAAAATACCGTTGAAGTCGATGAATTGGTCGCAGGTGACATCGGCGCGATTGCCAAAGTCGATGACATTGAATTTGACAGCGTGCTGCACGATTCACACGACGAAGACCACATTCATCTGACACCTTTGGCATTTCCAAAACCCATGGCTGGGTTGGCAGTTGAAACCCGCAAAAAAGGCGATGAACAACGTTTGTTTGAAGTTTTGACCAAACTGGCGATGGAAGACCCCACATTCATCATCGAACGTCATCCGAGTTCCAATGAAACCGTGATTCGTGGCTTGGGCGAAATGCACCTCAAATCCAAACTGGCAAAAATGGCGAATCAATACAAACTTGAAGTCGATACCAAACCGCCGATGATTCCGTATCGCGAAACCATCACCGCCCCCGCCGAGGGCATGTGCCGCCACAAAAAACAATCAGGTGGCTCAGGGCAATTTGGTGAGGTGCACTTGCGCGTTGAGCCCAAAGGTCGTGGCGAAGGTTTTGAGTTTATCGATGCCATCAAAGGTGGGGTTATCCCAGGGGTGTTCATGCCTGCGGTCGAAAAAGGCGTGCGCCAAGCATTGGCCGACGGAATTGTGGCGGGCTACGCAGTCGAGGATGTCAAAGTCACCGTGTATGATGGTAAAACCCACGCGGTCGATGGCAAAGAGATTGCCTTTGTGTCCGCAGGTAAAAAAGCCACCATTCAAGCCATACGCAATGCCAAACCCATCGTATTAGAACCGATTGTTAACATCGAAATCGTGATTCCGCAGAGCCATATTGGCGACTTGGCGGGCGACTTATCGGGTCGACGTGGCCATGTGAAAGGAACGGGTGAGAAAAACCACGGCATGGCATCGCTCTCAGGTGAAGTACCTCTCTCAGAAATTGCCGATTATCAATCGCGCCTCAAATCTTTGACGGGCGGACAAGGCAGTTATTCGATTGAATTTGCGCGCTATGCCTCAGTGCCTGCGCATATTCAGCAACAATTGGCCAGTCAGTTTGAGTTGCAAGAGGAAGATTGATTCATTCAATCATTTGATTATTTTTTATTTTTTGATGAAACGCAATTGGGGGCAAATGCCCCCAATTCGTTGATTACTGGAGCACCTCACTCAAGCC
>JAGNWC010000091.1 GCA_017986195.1 Hydromonas sp. | reverse complement strand
GATCAAACTCTTCAGTTTAATTCATTGCTTTCGCATTCGTCGCCTCGCGGCGACACTCAATTTTGACTGACATTTCGATTAATTTCTTAATCTGCTTTGTTTGTCAAGCATGAGCTTATGTATTTTTAAAGTCCAATTCTTCAATCAGACTCGCTACATATGCCCACACTTATCGGCTGTTAGTTGTTAATGAACTTCGAGTCTTTCAACTCATCCAAACCCACCGTAGCAGGCTTTTGTTTTTTTGCCAAACTTCGCTCAACAGAGAAGCGAGATTATGAAGCAATTTTTTTACTCCGTCAAGTATTTTTTTGTTTATTTTTGAATTTATTTTACAACCATAAATTCAACCACAAACCAAAACACCCAACCCTCACATCCCCACTAATCACTCCGTAGAGTCGTTCAGCGCAGAAGTGAAATTATGAACGAGCAGGTGGAATGTGTCAATACTCTTTTGGGTCTTTTTTCTGATTTATTAGAATTATTTTGGGCGTTTTGCTATTTTCGAGCGCATTGTTCCTCATATTTACTTTTGCTTTCAATACATTAACCGGGTTTATTGGCGCATGGCTTTTAAGCTATATTGTGTGATTTTTGCGCCACTCACTTGGAATGTTTGTTTGCTGCTCAAATCTCGCCCATTCAAAACCCGCGCCTGGATCGGTTTTGCGCATTGGTGCAATTTCGCTATGTCCTGCAATACTATTGATGTGTGTGTATTTTTGGCGCAACACATGGGTCAGTGTTGTTAATTGCTCATATTGCGCTTTTGTAAACGGTTGATTATCTGCGCCTTCTAATTCAACACCAATCGCGTAATCATTGCAACGCGACACGCCGCGCCAGCATGATGCGCCCGCATGCCATGCGCGTTGATCACAAGACACGTATTGAATCAGTTCACCGTCGCGCCGAATTAGAAAATGCGAGGATACTTCAAATGTATGGATGGTTTCAAAATACGGATGCGCCTGCGCATCAAGGCGATTGAGAAATAAATCCGTTATCCAGTCGCCGCCAAACTGATTGGGTGGCAGGCTAATGTTGTGAACGACAATCAGGGTGATGTCTGCATCGTTGGGTCGCGCGTCAAAGTTGGGTGAGGGTTGTTGAACTGCTTGCGCGCACCAACCTGCATCGTCAATGGTGCGTGGCTGATTCATTGCGCATGCTCTTGACAACAATAAAACTGTCCGCGTACATTGACGCCTTCATTCTCGGGCACGTGCAAACCGCATTTTGCGCAGCCGAGCATGAGGCTTGAAACCGTGGAGGTTTGAAAAACCTGTTCAAATGGGTTCGCGCCTGCGTTGTGTGGATTCACACCACCTTGCTCACGCATTTGCTTTTTCGCTTGGCGAAGCGCGCCCGCCATGCCAAACAACGCGCCCCACATTTGCTTGGTTTGCGGTGGAATACTGCGCCATTTTTGATACAACGCAAAACCGACCAAAGCCAATACCGCCAATACGATGACGAATTTCATTTTGATACCTTTATCAACGATGCAAAATCACATCCATAACAAGATGTGTGCCCACATATGCTAAAAACAAGAGTACAAAGCCAATTATTGTCGAGCGCACCAACAACAAACCACGCCAACCACGCATTTTTCGTCCGAGCAACAACACCGCAATCACCATCCACGCCAGCACGGTGAACAATGTTTTGTGGTTCCATTTGAGTGCCATGCCCCAAACGGCCTCACCAAAAAACATACCTGTGAGTATCAAACCACTGAGCAGCACAAAACCTAAGACCAACACGCGCACCAACAAACGCTCCATCGCCAACATCGGCGGCAAGCGATTGATCCAACTGTCCTGAGTGTCGTTGAGCAATTCATCGGTGCTGTGCAAATGCCGCGCTTGAAAATAAATCACCACCGCCAGCAAAAACGCCACGGCAAACACACCCGAAGTTAATGCCGCCGCCATAATGTGAATATCAAACCACACACCATCGGCGGCGATTGCGAGATTTGGCGCAAACAAAAGCACGGCAAACAGCGAGATTGGGTACAATAGCGACTGTTTCGTTTGGTGTATTTTGTGCAAAAAACTCATGGCATACTCGATGGTGAAGGATTGGTTAAAGTTGGTTAAAAACAATTTGTCTAATGCCATTGTATCAGTTTATCCGCGCATAATCACCCACGCAGTCGCCCGTGCTGCGCACCCATGCCACACACCCAATTTGTAGGAAACCCAATGCTCGACAATCTCAGTTCACGTTTTAGTCAAATCTTAAAAACCATGCGCGGTCAAGCGCGCTTGACCGAAGAAAACACCGCCGAAATGCTGCGCGAAGTGCGCATGGCATTACTCGAGGCCGACGTCGCCTTGCCCGTGGTGCGCGAATTTGTTGCGAAAATCAAAGAGCAAGCCTTGGGCGCAGAAGTCGTCGGCAGCCTCACGCCAGGTCAGGAATTGGTCGGCATCGTCCACCGCGAGATGGTCGCACTGGTCGGTGGCGAGTACAACGCCAAAGCGGTCGAACTCAATTTGGCGACACAGCCGCCAGCGATTATCCTCATGGCAGGTTTGCAAGGCGCGGGTAAAACCACCACCGTGGGTAAACTCGCCAAATACCTCACTGAGCAGAAGAAAAAAGTCCTCACCGTCTCATGTGACGTGTATCGTCCTGCGGCAATTTTGCAATTAAAAAACGTCACTGGACAAGCAGGTGCGGAATTTTTCGCCTCCACGCCTGAGCAAAAACCCGTGGACATCGCCACCGCCGCAGTCGACTACGCCAAAAAACACTATATTGATGTGCTACTGGTCGATACCGCTGGGCGACTGGGGATTGATGAAGCAATGATGAATGAAATCTCTGCTTTACACAGCGCGCTCAAACCGATTGAAACCTTGTTTGTAATCGATGCGATGGCGGGGCAAGATGCGGTCAACACCGCCAAAGCATTTAACGACGCCCTGCCACTCACTGGCGTGGTGCTGACCAAACTCGATGGTGATTCGCGCGGCGGTGCGGCGTTGTCGGTGCGTCATGTTACGGGCAAACCGATTAAATTCGTGGGTGTATCCGAAAAACTCACAGGCTTGGAGCCGTTTCACCCTGACCGCATGGCGCAGCGGATTCTCGGCATGGGTGACGTGCTCTCATTGGTTGAAGAAGCGCACAAAAATGTTGACATTGAAAAAGCAGAACAATTCGCCAAAAAAATCAAATCGGGCAAAGGCTTTGATTTGAACGACTTTAAAGAGCAACTCGGGCAAATGCGCAATATGGGTGGCGTTGCTTCACTGATGGACAAACTGCCGACACAAATGACCCAAGGCCTGGCAGGAAAAAATATCGATACCGATGCGGCTGAACGCCAATTGCGCAGAACCGAAGGCATCATCAACAGCATGACCCCGCAAGAGCGCGTCAAACCCGAACTCATCAAAGCCAGTCGCAAACGCCGCATCGCTGAGGGCGCGGGTTTGTCTGTGCAAGAAGTCAACAAAGTGCTCAAACAGTACGAGCAAATGCGTGACATGATGAAGAAATTTCAAGGCGGCGGCATGGCCAAAATGATGAAAATGATGGGCGGGATGAAGGGACTTAAAAATATGATGGGCGGTAAAGGCGGAATGCCATTTTAAAACAACCAACAGCTCAAGGATTTTTCAATGAATACCACTGAACAACAAAATCATTCGACAGAAGAAATGGTCGAAACTTATTTTCCTAAAAAACGCAGTAAGTGGAAAATTTTGCTATTTATTATTTGGCTTGCCGTGGTGATTGCGTGGTTGACACTCATCGCGAACATGTGATTTTTAGTGCAACAATGTGCTTACTTTTAAGTACGTTTAGTTTTGGACAACACCATGAAAAACGCACCCGATTGGGTGCGTTGTTTATTTGGATGGCGATACAACCAATCAATCGCCTGTGTAACCTTTGAGTTGCAAACGCGCTTTGTGCAACAGCGGCTCAGTATAACCCGATGGTTGTTGCGCACCTTTGAGCACCAAATCACACGCGGCTTTAAACGCGATGCCATCGTAGTTCGGTGCCATCGGTGTGTACAGCGGGTCGTGTGCATTTTGCGCATCCACGATGACCGCCATGCGTTTGAATGTTTCCATCACTTGTTCTTCAGTCACGATGCCATGCATCAACCAGTTCGCCATGTGCTGTGAACTGATGCGCAAGGTCGCACGATCTTCCATCAATGCGGTGTCGTGAATATCGGGCACTTTCGAGCAACCCACGCCGAGATCCACCCAACGCACCACATAACCCAAAATACCCTGCGCGTTGTTGTTCAATTCGCGTTGCTTTTCTTCCTCAGTCCAATCGGTTTTGCTTGCCAATGGAATGGTGAGAATGTCATCCACATTGGTTTGTGGGCGCGACTTGAGTTCGTCTTGACGTAATTTGACATTGACCATATGGTAATGCATGGCGTGCAAGGTTGCACCCGTTGGCGATGGCACCCACGCGCAGTTTGCGCCCGCCATTGGATGACCGAGTTTTTTCTCCATCATCACGTGCATCGAATCAGGCTCTGGCCACATGCCTTTGCCAATTTGCGCCTTGCCTTGCAAACCGCATTTTAAACCGATGTCCACATTGGCATTTTCATATGCACCCAACCACGGTTCAGCGCGCATGAGCTCTTTACGCACCATCGCGCCTGCGCGCATACTGGTGTGAATTTCATCGCCTGTACGATCCATGAAACCTGTGTTGATGAAAATCACGCGGTCTTTCGCTTCATTGATACACTGTTTGAGGTTGACCGTGGTGCGGCGTTCCTCATCCATAATGCCGATTTTCATACTGCGCGCAGGCAAACCCACGGCTTGCTCGGTGCGGCTAAACAGTTCAACTGCAAATGCGACTTCTTCGGGACCGTGCATTTTCGGTTTCACAATGTACATACTGCCCGTACGTGAATTGCGCAATTCGCCCGTACCATCGTATTTGAACAACATCCCCGTGACCAAAGCATCCATGATGCCTTCGAAAATTTCCTCGCCGTTGACCAACACCGCAGGATTGGTCATCAAATGACCGACATTGCGGATAAGGAGCATGGCGCGACCATGCAAAGTCAATGTACCACCGTTCATCGCGGTGTAGGTGCGGTCTTGATTCAGTTTACGGGTCAGTGTTTTACCACCCTTCTCAAAGGACTCAACCAGAGTGCCATTCATCAAGCCCATCCAGTTTTCGTAGCATTCGACTTTTTCTTGCGCATCCACCGCCGCCACCGAATCTTCACAGTCCTGGATCGCCGTCACAGCAGACTCAAGCACGATGTCTTTCACGCCCGCCGCATCGTCCTTACCGATGAAGTGATTGTGATCAATTTGGATTTCAACATGCAAATCATTGTTTTTCAAAAGCACCGATGAGGGAGACAATGCTTCCCCCAAATAACCCACCGCTTGGGCTGGATTTTTCAGACCAACTTGTTCGCCATTGATGGTCGCAAATACCGCATGGTCCTCAATCGCATACGCCGTGACATCCGCGTGTGAACCGCTGGCCAATGGAAAATGACTATCCAAGAAACGACGACCATATTCAATCACCTTCGCACCACGAAGCGGGTTATAACCCATACCCGCACGCTCCCCACC
>JAGNWC010000090.1 GCA_017986195.1 Hydromonas sp. | reverse complement strand
GACATCATGCTGGGCAATGGCTCGGATGAGTTGATTGCGATGCTTTCACAAGCGATTGCTAAGCCGAATGAGACCGTCACTGTGCTCGCGCCTGCGCCGAGTTTCGTGATGTACAAGATGTCGGGCTTGTTCAATCATTTGAACGTGGTTGAGATTGCGCTCAATGCCGATGATTTTTCGCTCGATGTGGCTGCGTTTGTCGCCGCGATTGAGCAATATAAACCCGCTTTGGTCTATCTGCCGTTCCCAAATAACCCAACGGGCAATTTGTTTGATGCGTCCGCCATGCGCACCATCATTAAAACCGCAAAAGACAGCATTGTGGTGGTTGATGAGGCGTATCAGCCGTTTGCTTTGGATACTTGGATGAGCCAACTGGGTGAGTTTGACAATTTACTGGTGATGCGCACCGTGAGTAAACTCGGTTTAGCAGGCATCCGTTTGGGCTATATGGCGGGCAGTCCTGCGTTGATTTCTGAACTCGATAAGGTCAGACCACCGTATAATGTCAATGTATTGACCGAAGCGACGGCAACGTTTGTACTCAAACACGCCGATGTGTTGGCACAGCAGGCGGACAGCATTCGCGCCGAACGCACTCGAGTGTGCGCTGCATTGGCGCAAATGTCTGACGTGCGTGTGTATGAGACTGCGGCGAATTTTGTGTTGGTGCGCTTGAGCGAGGCATATGATGCAGATGCGGTATTCGCAGGCATACGTGAACGCGGTGTGTTGATTAAAAACATGAGCCATGCGCACGCTCTGTTGCACAATTGTTTGCGCATCACGATCAGCACGCCTGAGGAAAATGAGGCAATACTGGTGGCGTTGGATGGGGCTATACGGGGTTGATGGGTAGGTTTGAATTAGGGTGATGAGATTTTAATATTGCTCGAACCGCCAACAAAACTCCGTCATTCCCGCATGGGTTTAGCGGGAATCCAGTGCGCGATAGCGCATTCAATATTTGCAACAGAACTGCGTAAAAACATAAATTTGTGCGCTACGCGCAAGGATAAACGGCTGGATTCCCGCTAAACCCATGCGGGAATGACGGTGTAGGAATATTTAAGTGAGTCAATCGAATTAAACGCAGATTGGCTTTGAATTGAAAAAACGGGAAAACAAATGACCCAAACAAACAGAACAGCAAACATCACCCGCAACACCTCTGAAACCCAAATTTCCGTGGCATTGAATTTGGACGGCACGGGCGCGGCTCAGTTGAACACAGGTGTGCCGTTTCTTGACCACATGCTCGATCAAATCGCTCGTCATGGTTTGATGGATTTGAGCATCACGGCCAAGGGCGATACGCACATTGATGACCACCACACAGTGGAGGACATTGGCATCGCACTCGGGCAGGCGTTTGCGCAAGCGGTCGGTGATAAACGCGGCATGGTGCGCTATGGTCACGCGTATGTACCGCTGGACGAGTCGCTCTCGCGTGTGGTGATTGATTTTTCGGGTCGACCAGGTTTGTTGCTCAACGCGGAATTCACACGCGCACGCGTGGGCGCGTTTGATGTGGATTTGGTCAGCGAGTTTTTTCACGGCTTTGTCAATCACGCGGCGGTGACACTGCACATTGACAATCTGCGCGGGGTGAATGCACACCATCAAATTGAAACCATTTTCAAAGCCTTTGGTCGTGCACTGCGCATGGCGGTGGCGATTGATGCGCGTGCCGCCGATGCGGTGGCTTCGACCAAAGGAACGCTAGTGGGTTAATTCCAACTGGATATTATGGACGCGTTTAAAATTTTTATCGCACTGATTGCCTTGGTCAACCCTTTGGGCGTGTTGCCGATGTTCATCAGCCTGACGCAGGACTTCACGCCTGCGCAAAAGCAGCGTGCGATTCGCACGGCAGCCTTCACCGTGGTCGCGGTGATTAGCACCTGTGCACTTTTGGGCGAGCAGATTATTAAATTTTTTGGCATATCGACTGCGTCGTTACAAGTGGCGGGTGGTTTGCTGATTTTGTTGATGTCCTTGTCCATGCTCAATGCGCAACCCTCTGGCGCGAAAACCACGGCTGAGGAGCGCGACGAGGCAGAACACAAAGACACCATCGGCGTGGTACCGTTGGGCATTCCACTATTGACAGGCCCAGGCGCGATGAGCACGGTGATTGTCTTGGCGGGTAAATCAAACCATGTGAGTGACTATATCGCGCTCATCGGCAGCGGCGTGGTGATTGCTGCGTTGGTTTGGCTGACCTTGCAAATGGCGCAACCGATTGCGCGTTTCATGGGACGCACGGGGATTAATATTGCCACACGGATTATGGGCTTGCTCGTGGCGGCGGTGGCAGTGGAGTTCATTGTTGAGGGATTAAAAACCATGTTGCCTGCACTTGCAGGCTAAGCATTGCCGCACAACACAAACAGTTGAATTTTTGAATGACAGTGAAATGAATTTAATCGCAATTTTAGACTATGGCATGGGCAATCTGCGCAGTGTGGCGCAGGCGATGAAAACCGCCGCACCTGATGCCGATGTACAGATTACGGGCAACCCCGATGTGGTGCGTCAAGCCGAGCGCATCATCCTGCCAGGTCAAGGTGCGATGCCCGACTGCATGGCGCATCTGCGCGAGAGTGGGCTGCTCGAAGCACTGACCGAATCGGCGAAAACCAAACCGATGCTCGGCGTGTGTGTCGGTGAGCAAATGCTGTTCGGTCATGCCGAAGAAGGCAACTCGCACGGCTTGGGTTGGTTCGCGGGTGAAGTGGTGCGTTTTAGAGTTGAAGATGCGGTCGATGAAAACGGTGCGAAACTCAAAGTTCCGCACATGGGCTGGAACACCGTGCACCAAACCCGCGCGCACCCACTTTGGGCGGGCATTCCTGACCACACACATTATTATTTCGTGCATAGTTATTATGTCTCGCCATTTGATGCAGACTTGACTGTGGGTGAATCGGTATACGGTACACCATTTACCTGCGCGGTTGCGCGGGACAATATTTTCGCGACCCAATTTCATCCTGAAAAAAGTGGTGATTTGGGTTTGCAGATTTATCGCAATTTCGCTCAGTGGAAACCCTAAGCGTGAATGATGATATAAAAAATCGGTCATTGTGGGCTTGAACCGCAATTTCCTCATGACACAAGGATACCGTGTCATGCGCGGTATGACGGATTGAGTAGTTTTATTATGAGTAATTTTTAACATTTTTGAAAGATAAAATCATGTTGTTAATTCCAGCCATCGACCTCAAAGACGGCCAATGTGTGCGCTTGCAGCAAGGCGAAATGGACAGAGTCACGGTGTTTTCAGACGCGCCTGAGCAGATGGCGGCGCATTGGGTCGCACAAGGTGCGCGCCGCTTGCATTTGGTGGATTTAAACGGTGCGTTTGCGGGCAAGCCTGTGAATAAACCAGCGATTGCCGCGATTTTAAAAGCGGTCGGCAGCGATATTCCCGTGCAAATCGGTGGTGGGATTCGTGACCTCGAGACCATCGAAAAATATTTGGATATGGGGATTTCCTACGTCATCATTGGCACCGCAGCGGTGAAAAACCCTGGCTTTTTACAAGAAGCCTGCATCGCGTTTGGCGGGCAGGTCATCGTTGGTTTGGATGCCAAAGATGGCAAAGTCGCTACCGATGGTTGGAGCAAAATCACAGGACACGAAGTCACAGATTTGGCGAAAAAATACGAGGACTACGGCGTGAATTCGATTATTTACACCGACATCGGGCGCGATGGTATGTTGCAAGGCATCAATATCGAAGCGACAGTCAAACTCGCGCAAGCGTCCACCATCCCTGTGATTGCTTCGGGTGGTTTGTCGAATATGGCGGATATTGAGGGTCTGTGTGCGGTCGAAGGCGAAGGCGTGGAAGGTGTGATTTGCGGTCGCGCGATTTACAGTGGTGATTTGGATTTTGCCGCCGCACAAAAACGTGCCGATGAGTTGATGGAATTATAAATGCTGACCAAACGAATTATCCCTTGCTTGGATGTCACCGCGGGTCGCGTGGTCAAAGGCGTGAACTTTGTCGGCTTGCGCGATGCGGGCGACCCTGTGGAAATCGCGCGTCGCTACAATGAGCAAGGCGCGGACGAGTTGACTTTTCTCGATATCACCGCAACATCTGATGACCGTGATTTGATTTTGCACATCATTGAGGATGTGGCGTCGCAAGTGTTCATTCCGCTGACGGTCGGCGGCGGTGTGCGCAAGGTCGAGGACATTCGCCGACTGCTCAACGCGGGCGCGGATAAAATTTCGATGAACTCCTCTGCCGTTGCCAATCCGCAGTTGGTCAAGGATGCGGCGGATAAATACGGCTCACAGTGCATCGTGGTGGCGATTGATGCCAAACGCAAAATCAGCAAAGCCGATAGCCCTGATGATCCGCCACAATGGGAAGTGTACACCCACGGTGGACGCAACAACACAGGCATTGATGCGGTACAATGGGCGGCTCAGATGAATGCCCTCGGCGCGGGGGAAATCCTGCTTACCAGCATGGACAGGGACGGGATGCAAAATGGTTTTGATTTGGCATTGACCCGTGCGGTGTCGGATGCGGTGAGTATTCCTGTGATTGCTTCGGGCGGTGTGGGCAATTTGCAACATTTGGTTGATGGCATTAAACTGGGTCACGCCGATGCGGTGTTGGCGGCGAGTATTTTTCATTTTGGCACGTATACCGTTCAGCAGGCAAAAGCGTTTATGGCGGCGCAAGGGATTTGCGTGCGCTAAACAACACGTCATTGTGATGAATTCGTGATGACATTTTTAGAGTTGTGAGAGCAGTGATGGTAGAAAATTTAAATCGTATCAACTGGGATGAGCAAGGCTTGGTTCCTGTGATTGCCCAAGAGCACTCATCGGGCAAAATTTTGATGTTTGCATGGATGAACCGAGAGGCATTGCAAAAAACCATCGAGACGCGCACGGCGGTGTATTTTTCGCGCTCACGTCGTCGTCTGTGGTACAAAGGCGAAGAGTCGGGACACGTGCAACACGTGAAATCTTTGCGCATGGATTGTGACCAAGATGTCTTGCTCATCGGCATTGAGCAGGTGGGCGATATTGCTTGTCATACGGGGCGCAACAGTTGTTTTTTTGAGCACTTTAATTTTGATACACAGGCATGGGAAGTGACCGAGCCGGTGTTAAAAGACCCTGAGGATATTTATCAACACGCCCCAGAGAGTGTGAAAGAGAACATCGCATGAACATGCAAACGACTTTTGAGCAGTTAACGGCGACCATCGCCGCGCGTAAAAACGCCAGTCCAGAAACCTCCTATGTGGCGAAATTGTTTCACAAAGGCACAGACAGCATTCTCAAAAAAATCGGCGAGGAAGCCACCGAGGTGGTGATTGCCGCCAAAGACAATGACCGCGAGCAAATTGTTTATGAATCGGCGGATTTGGTTTTTCACCTGATGGTCATGTTGGCGCAGTATGATTTGAGTTTTGATGAGGTCGCGACTGAATTGGCGCGCCGCGAGGGATTGTCGGGTTTAGTGGAAAAAGCCTCGCGCATAGAGTAGTATGTGATGGATTAATAGAGGAAAAAGAATGAGTGAGAATTGCATTTTTTGTAAAATCGTTGCAGGGCAAATTCCATCGACCAAGGTGTA
>JAGNWC010000089.1 GCA_017986195.1 Hydromonas sp. | reverse complement strand
GGTTATCGTATCGGCCAACGATGCCGACAAAGCACGTGAACTATTGACCGCGCAAGGCGAAACCGTATCGGTACTCGGCACAGTGCGTGCCTTACCAGAAGGTGAACATGCAACGGTGGTGGTTTAAGCTACATGGCGTTTAATGAAAAAGCGGATTCGATTTGAATCCGCTTTTTTTGGGGCGCAATAAGCGATGTTTGCGCATTGCGCCGTATGTGCCTAAATTGGCTTGGTGTTTTGTTTAAACACATGCGGCACAATACGTAAAAAACACTTATTGCGCCTACGAGTACTTAGGTACAATCAGTAATAGCGTAACCGTATTTATGGATTTTTATCAATCCTATGATTTGCATAAATCGCGCGCTCACATTCAAATTACCCCAACATCCGATGCTCGACCATCGTGCATTTATTTTGCACCACGGTCATACCTGCTGCGCGGGCACGCTCGGCGGCGGCATTATTGACAATGCCCTTTTGCGCCCAAAATACTTTGATGCCACCGCGCGCAATGCACGCATCGGCAATCGCGTCCAAAGCTTCGGGTTTACGGAATATATCGACCATATCGATTTGAATATTAGCGGGTACATCCGTCAGACTTGGGTAGGCTTGTTCGCCCAAAATGATTTCATTTTTAGGATAAATGGGGATGATTTTATAACCTGCTTGTTGTAAATATTCAGCGACATGGTTGCTGTCTTTGCTCGGATCGGGCGACAATCCCACCACGGCGATGGTTTTCACACTTTTAAAAATATTTTTAATCTCTTCGCTGCTTGAGTTGACGGTAGGAAATTCGCACTCCATGATGGGCTCCTTATCGATGTGTTCTATGAAAAAAGGGTTTGATGATTCAAACCCTTGTGTTTTTTGCTATTACGCCTTGCCCGTGGCTTTGAGTATGATGGCGTATAATTGATCTTTCAAATGCAGTTTTTTCTTTTTCAAGTCTTCAATTTCTTCGTGCGTACCTGGAATAATATGGGTTTCCATATTTTTAACTTTATGGTCAATTTCATGGTGCTTTTCAAACAAACTGTGAAAATGTGCGTCTTCGGTTTTTAAACGACTGATTAGGTCGCGGTGTTCTGGAAACATTGTTTTCCCCTTATGTTGGGCTCATTGCTAAACTTCGCATCAAGCATATTGAGCCGTTGATTAATAAATTCGATGTACCAATATGTTACCACTATTTTTTATTCGTGCAAGGGTTTTGGGCTGATCACGACACCATCGGCATCGACATAAATCCAATCATTGGGGTTCACACGCACACCCTGTATGTGCACGCCCAAGTCGCGCTCACCCGCACCTTTTTTTAATGAACGCAGCGGCACCGTGCCGAGTGCGCGCACGCCGATGTTTAACTCGTTGATTTCGCCGGTATCGCGCACACAACTATCAACTAAGATACCTTCCCAGCCATTGTTCGTACCTGCTTTGGCAATGTTGCCGCCGACCAGTGCGCAGCGCACGCTCGCACCGCCGTCAATCACCATGACTTTGCCCGCGCCGTTGTCGTTCTCCAAGGCTTTTTTAATCAAGGTGTTGTCTTCAAACACTTTGAAGGTCACGGCTTGGCCGTAAAAACTCGCCTTTTGACCATAGGCTTGAAACACTGGGGGCAAGATATGGATGAGTCCTGCGTGGATGTCGTGCTCGAACTGGTCACATAAATCAGTGGTGGCAATGGTTTTGGCTGTGTTCATGGGGTTGCTCCTTGGTGGATTTGAGAATTTTTGGGTTGCCGCTCAGTGTTTAGGATGTTTGAGTCGGCGCGTCATGTTCAGGGTCATAGGGTTGCTCAAAAGTATCATGGATACGCTGAAAGTTGACCAAGGTTTTACCGTCGGGCGTTCTTTCGGTCATATCGGCAAATCGCTCATACCAGCGCACGTCTTTGTGGTGGTAGGTATGGCGTGCATTGATGCTTTGCGCAATGGTTTCGTCCGTGCCATCTAATATGACGACGAACGAAAAGTCTGCCTGCGCCCAGTCCTCTGCGGTCATGTCGTACAGCGGACTGCTTTTGTTAATCGGGTGCATAATCGTCCAATTGAGCACAAACAATGGATTGGACTTATGGCGCAGGGTCAATTCGGTAAACCGACGAAAACTGTGCCCTTCGGCGTTGATTTCTGTGCGCACCAGCCACAGTTTGGCTTGCTCGCCATTGATGTGGTTGTGGCGTTCATTGGCAACCCGCGTCATCCACATCATTTGCCCTTCGTGTCGGCCAATCACGGCATTTTTCGCAAAAATAATCCGCGCGCTCGGGCGTGCAAAGCGCGCAAAGACCAAGCCTGTAATCACCGCTGAGAACAACAAGCCCGTGAATGATTCGACCATCGCAATGGTATGCGCATAAAAACTAATCGGGTGCATATTGCCATAACCGACCGTGGCGAAGGTTTCGACCGAGAAAAAGAACACGAACCATGGTTTGCCGACAGGAATGTTTGAAATCCCTTCGAGTTTGAACGCATACATCGTTGCAAAAACAACGTTCACGCCAAAAAAGAAAATCGCCGACCATGCAATAAAACGCCACCACGAACTGGTCATGCTGGCATGGTAAAAATCCTGCCACATCGATTGACGCTTGGTCAGTGCGAGGACTTCACGGTTGGCAACATTGAGTTTGCTCAACTGGTAATCACTTTGCGAAGCGGTGCGCGGTAAATGCGTTTGTGACTGTGAATCGGTTGTTTTTTTGGTATGTTCGACGGTATTTTGTGGCGGTGAAAAGCTCGCATCATTGCGCCACGAGTTGACCCGTGGCGAAGTGGGAAAACGTTTCGCCCCGTTGTCTGGTGTTGTTTCGTGGTGTTTATTTGGGTTAAATTGCGTCATGGTGATATAAAAAAGCAGTCTTTGCAGACTGCCTTTTTGCTTGTACGTCACAATACAGCAGTCAACCACATGATTACATGTTGTTAATCATTTCCTGACCAAATTGTGAACAAGACACTTGGGTCGCGCCTTCCATCAAACGAGCGAAGTCATAGGTGACTTTTTTCGCATCAATTGATTTTGCCATGCTCGCCAAAATTTTATCCGCTGCTTCAACCCAACCCATGTGGCGCAACATCATTTCCGCCGATAAAATTTCTGAACCTGGGTTGACGTAGTCTTTACCTGCGTATTTTGGTGCAGTGCCGTGGGTCGCTTCAAACATCGCGATGGTGTCAGACAAATTCGCACCTGGAGCAATGCCAATCCCACCGACTTGCGCCGCCAATGCATCAGAAATATAATCGCCGTTCAAGTTCAAAGTCGCAATCACGTCATACTCGTTTGGACGCAAGAGGATTTGTTGCAAGAACGCGTCGGCAATCGAGTCTTTAATCACGATGTCACCGTGTGGGGCTTTAACCACCATCCAAGGACCACCGTCCAAATACTCTGCACCAAACTCTTGTTCCGCCACTTCATAAGCGGTTTTGGCAAACAGACCTTCGGTAAATTTCATGATGTTGCCCTTGTGGACAATGGTCACCGATGAGCGTTTATTGTCAATCGCGTACTGAATCGCTTTGCGTACCAAACGCGTTGTGCCTTCAATCGACACAGGTTTGACACCAATGCCTGAAGTTTCTGGGAAACGAATTTTGGTCACGCCCATCTCTTCAAGCAAGAATTTAATTACTTTTTGTGCTTTTTCAGATTTGGCTTCCCATTCAACACCTGCATAGATGTCTTCCGAGTTTTCACGGAAAATCACCATGTCGATTTTTTCTGGGTGTTTCACAGGAGAAGGCACGCCAGTGAAGTATTGCACAGGACGCAAACACACGTACAAATCGAGTTCTTGACGCAAAGCCACGTTTAATGAACGAATACCACCACCAATCGGAGTGGTCAATGGGCCTTTGATGGAAACCACATAATCGCGTAAAATTTCCATGGTTTCAGCAGGCAACCACACGTCTGGACCGTAGATTTTGGTTGATTTTTCACCCGCAAAAATTTCCATCCAATGAATTTTGCGTTCGCCGTTGTAGGCTTTTTCGACTGCGGCATCCACCACTTTGAGCATCACAGGGGTAATGTCAAAACCCGTACCATCGCCTTCGATATAAGGGATAATTGGATTGTGCGGTACATTTAAACTGAAATCGGCATTGACTGTAATTTTTTCGCCACCTGCGGGAATTTGAACGTGTTGGTACATAACTGCTCCTGTTGGTTGATGATGGATGACATCCTTTGGAATTCAATGGTGACTGACCGCTTTTTGAGAGGTGAACACCGTCGAAGTTTTAAGTCTTGTATAAGACTGATGCAGACCGCATTATGCCTGATTTTTTTTGAGGATGCACCCCATTTAGGTGCAAAATATTAATAATTTTTTGCCACTTATTAGGCACAACTGATGTTTTGCATGAATCTGCTTTAATTGAGAGTCTTTTGTATGTTATTGCTGTTAAATAAACCTTTCGGTGTGATTTGCCAATTTTCACCACACGAAAAACATTCGAGTTTGGCAGACTATGTAAACGTACCTGCAGTGTATCCAGCGGGTCGATTGGATACCGATTCCGAGGGACTGGTCGTGTTGACCGACGATGGTCAGATTCAGCACCAGATTGCCCATCCGTTGCACAAAAAACCGAAAGTCTATTGCGTGCAAGTTGAAGGCGAACCCTCTGAGGATGCGTGCGCACAGCTGCGCCAAGGTGTACTGCTCAACGATGGCATGACCACGCCCTGCTCGGTTGAACTCATCTCTGAACCCGAATGGTTGTGGCCGCGCACCCCGCCGATACGAGAGCGCAAAGCCATTCCCACCCATTGGCTACAAATCACCCTGACTGAAGGGCGCAACCGTCAAGTGCGGCGCATGACCGCTGCGGTCGGATTGCCAACTTTGCGTCTGATTCGCACACATGTGGGCGACTACAATCTTTGGTCAACACCCACACAGGCTCTGCTTGAACTGGGGCATTGGTTGTATGTGGATGACAAACCGTCATTGCATCCGCCCAAACCACAGCAGATGAAGGTAAAATACCCACGAACATTTTCCAATCAAAGACGCCCACGATGAATGACATAGAACCGCAACCCCATCGCGCCAGCAGTGTGTATTACGCCATAGGCAGCGCACCCGAACCCGCGCGCTTGCGCCTATCGGGTTTGTACGCCGTGCACCGAAAATGGTGTGACGTTGCCAATTCTAAAGACAATCACCAAGCCGTGACCACACTCAATTGGTGGCATCATGAATTGGAAGCCTGTCAAAAAGCGCAAACCAGTCACCCTGCCCTGCGTGCCATGCAAGCTGAACTGTGGCGACCTGAATGCGCCAATACCGTGCAACAGCTCTTGCATGGGCATATGCACTGGCATCATTTGAATCGCGTGGAAAATTTGGAACAACTCCAGCCAACCATTGATGCGATTGGTGGGCAATTGGCGAAAATTTGGTTGCTGATGTGCGGTGCAGAAGTTCCTGTGTCCTACACGCAATCCGCAGGACGCGCTTTGTGGTGGATAGACCAGTTACGCCATTTGGGACACAATTTATCGAATGAGCGTGTGTGGCTACCGATGCAATGGCTCAAAGAATGCGACGTGCCTGCGCATATTTTGTTAAAAACCGACCTACCAGCAGAGCTGCGCGCGCAACAATTGTC
>JAGNWC010000017.1 GCA_017986195.1 Hydromonas sp. | reverse complement strand
CACGTTGTTTGGTTACCGCATTGCCATTAAAGAACATTTGAGCACCATCGCTTTGATTGGCTTTGCAGCGGCATTTGTCCCTGTCGTTGCAGGGGTGGTGTGGCGTTTGACAACCCATAAGAAAAAATAAAAACATGTTTGCTGTGAATAGTCAGAAAAAAGCCGAAGTTAAAGATTTCGGTTTTTTTGTTTCTAATTGAGTAAAAGCACTGAAAACATGCTCTTGCACTCTGATGTGACAAAAATATGTCGAAAAGATGCGTTTAAGACTTGCTTTTTAAACAACATCTGCATAATAATCGTGACCATGTGTCGTGGCTGTACTGGTCGTTTATGCACGACACTTATATTTAATGGCGAGCGATTGTAAAAAACGCGTAAACGTCTAACTTTTGGAGAAAAATATGCACACAATTTTTAAATTAGTACCTTTGACAGCAGCCATCGCTTTGGCGGCCTGTGGTGGTGGCGGTGACAAGGCAGCTGATGCTGCCTGCGGTCAATTGGAAGCCAATCAGATTTGCGTGAAAATCGGTAGTGGTGCACCCAAAACAGGGGGTATTGCGCATTTGGGTAAAGACAATGAAAACGGCGCGCAATTGGCTGTCAATGAAATCAATGCGGCAGGTGGTGTGAAAATTGGTGACAAAGTAGCCAAATTCGCCTTGGTTGGGGAAGACGACGCGGGCGATCCAAAACAAGGTCCAGTGGTGGCACAAAAACTGGTGGATGCGAAAGTCGTTGGTGTGGTCGGTCACTTGAACTCAGGTGTGTCGATTCCAGCCAATGCCGTGTATGCAAAAGCAGGTTTGGTACAAATTTCTCCATCATCGACCAATCCTGATTACACCATCAAAGGCAATAAAACTCCCAAGGGTTCTGTAAGCTCATACCGTGTGGTCGCGACGGATGCGCAACAAGGTCCTGCTTTGGGCAAATATATGTTGGGTAAAAACGCTAAAACAGTCGCTGTTTTGGATGATGCCACTCAATATGGTAAAGGCTTGGCCGATCAAGTGGCAAAAACCATGGAAGGTGCGGGTGCTAAAGTGGTTGCTCGTGAAGCGGCGACCGATAAAACCACAGACTTTAAAGCGGTCTTGACAAAAATCAAAGGCTTGAACCCTGACTATGTGTTCTGGGGTGGTATGGATGACACGGCTGCATCATTGGTCAAACAAATGAAAGAATTGGGTATGACGGCTAAATTGGCTTCTGCCGATGGCGCGTGTACTGACAAATTCATTGAATTGTCTGGCGATGCTGGTGAGGGTGTGATTTGTTCACAAGCGGGTATGCCTTTGTCTAAAATGGCCAAAGGTGCAGAATTCAATACGAATTATGAAAAAGCCTTCCCAGGTCAAAAAGTTCAAATCTACTCTCCATTCTCATACGATGGCGTCTATACTTTGGTTGAAGCGATAAAAATTGCCCAATCGGTTGACCCAGAAGCGATTGCAGCGGCAATGCCAAAAGTCAGTTTCGAAGGTTTGATCGGCCCAATCTCGTTTGATGAAATTGGTGATATCAAGGGTGGCGCAATCTCAATTTTTGAAGTTAAAGCGAAAAAATTGGAAGTCATCGACATCGTGAAGTAATCTTTAAGAAAGCCCCAGCGGTGCTGGGGCTTTTTTAGAGGTATATCAAAATAATACAGCGGCTAATGCTCAATAAGCCGTGTTTTTGTACTTCGACACACAAAAATCAATTGCTATCGTTATTAACCTATGCTGGTTTTAAGTTAATATCAAGTGGGTTCATGACTTGAACGACACTGATGGGTAGTCTAAAAAAACAGAAATTATAAAAGGAGTGCGACAGTGAGTGCATTCGATCTATTCATACAACAATTTATTAATGGCTTGGTCAAAGGCAGTTTATACGCCATGATTGCGCTGGGTTATACCATGGTTTATGGTATTTTAGGCATTATCAACTTTTCCCATGGCGAGGTATTCATGATTGGAGCCATGGTTGCTATGACCGTCACCACACTTTTAATCGGCATGGGGATGTCAACGATTCTTTCTTTGTTGATAGCTATTTTAGCGGCGATGTTGGTATGTATGTTCACCAGTTATACCATTGAGCGCGTGGCTTATCGCCCATTGCGTCATGCGCCAAGACTTGCGCCGCTCATTACAGCGATTGGTGTATCGTTTATTTTGCAGGCAATTGCGATGCAGGTTTGGGGCTTGGAGCATTTCCGTTTTCCAGATGTGTTGCCAGCACAGCGCATCAATTTATTTGGCAATGTGGGTGTCACCATGCGCGAAATCATCATTGTGGTCGTCTCGTTTGTGATGATGGGCGGTTTGTTTTTCTTGGTCAACCGCACCAAGCTGGGTCGAGCCATGCGCGCAACCTCTGAGAACGTCAATGTGGCGGGCTTAATGGGGGTCAACCCCAATCGCGTAATTTCTGCTACGTTCATGATTGGTGCGGCACTGGCAGCGGTGGCGGGTGTTTTGTTTGCGACCAATTATGGCGGTAAAGTACATTTTTATATGGGTTTCATTCCAGGGATGAAAGCGTTTATTGCGGCGGTATTGGGCGGGATTGGTAATATCCCTGGCGCGTTGGTGGGTGGCTTGGCTTTGGGCATGGTTGAGGCAATGGGTGCGGGCTATATCAGCGCGGAATACGAAGACGTGTTTGCATTCGTGGTTCTGGTCTGCGTGTTGATTTTCCGTCCATCTGGATTGCTCGGTCAACGTGTTGCTGACCGCGCTTAAATAGGGATGAGGAGCGAATAATGAATAAATTTCTCAAACAACTCAATCCCAAACAGTCAATCGTTGGTTTGGTGATTTGTATGGTGCTTTTGGCACTGATGCCGTTTATTGCCAAAGAATTGGGCGGTACGACTTGGGTGCGGATTATTGACATGGCTCTGCTGTATGTGATGCTGGCACTTGGGTTAAATATTGTGGTTGGTTTTTCGGGCTTATTGGACTTGGGTTATGTGGCGTTTTATGCGGTCGGTGCGTATATGGTGGCACTGCTGTCATCAAGTCATTTATCAGACAACTTTGCATTTTTTGCGCAACATTTCCCCAATGGTTTGCATATCCCATTGTGGGTAATTGTGCCGTTGGGCGCGGGTTTGGCCGCCTTGGCGGGGATTATGCTCGGCACACCGATTTTGAAATTGCGTGGCGACTACTTGGCTTTGGTGACTTTGGGTTTTGGTGAAATCATTCGTATTTTTATGAATAACTGGGGTAAGACAGGTTTTAACCTCACCAATGGTCCGCGTGGTATCAATAAAATCGATCCAGTAACGGTGTTCGGTTATCCTTTGGACAGAACCTTGACCATCGGCGGTATTGATTTTACCAAGGAATTTTTGTACTACTACCTGTTTTTGGCATTGGCAATTATCACGATTTTTGTCTGTTATCGCTTACAACACTCGCGCTTGGGGCGAGCTTGGATGGCACTGCGTGAGGATGACATTGCCGCAAAAGCGATGGGCATCAATGTGCGCAACATTAAATTGCTTGCATTTTCACTCGGCGCAACTTTTGGCGGTGTGGCGGGCGGTATGTTTGCTGCGTTCCAAGGCTTTATCTCACCTGAATCTTTCTCGTTCATGGAGTCGATTGTGATTTTGGCGATGGTGGTTCTTGGGGGAATGGGGCATATTCCTGGGGTGGTTTTGGGTGCAATTATTTTATATGCTTTGCCTGAGGTTTTGCGCTTTACGGTTGAACCGATGCAAAAAGCGGCGTTTGGTAAACTGATTGTTGACACAGCGATTTTGCGTCAATTTATTTTGGGATTGTCGATGGTGTTGATTATGTTGTATCGTCCAAAAGGATTGTGGCCGACCCCTGAGCGTGAAGATAAAAAAGATTTGGATATTGATGTGAATGCGCCCACGGATAAAACCGTTAACAACGCAACCGCCGTGTGAGAGGAACAATGATGAGTGAAAATAATATCATGCTCTCAGTGAAGGGCGTTAATAAAAGTTTTGGTGGTTTGAAAGCCTTGTCCGATGTCGGCATTGAAGTCAAAAAAAACACCGTGTATGGTTTAATCGGTCCCAATGGCGCGGGTAAGACCACGTTTTTTAATGTGATTACAGGACTGTACGAGCCAGACTCGGGGGAGTTTATCCTCAATGGTAAGCCCTATGAGCCGACCGCAGTGCACGAAGTTGCAAAAGCAGGGATTGCACGAACCTTCCAAAATATACGATTGTTTGGTCAAATGACAGCAGTTGAAAATGTCATGGTCGGTCGCCATGTACGTACCCACGGCGGTGTACTTGGTTCCATTTTGGGTTTGAAATCAGTCAAGGCTGAGGAAAAAGCCATTCGTGAGCGTGCGATGGAGTTACTCGAATACGTTGGGATTGGCAAATACCATGACTACGTGTCGCGCAACTTATCCTATGGGCATCAACGTCGTTTAGAAATTGCTCGTGCACTGGCAACCGACCCAAAATTATTGGCGTTGGATGAGCCTGCGGCGGGGATGAATGCAACAGAGAAAGTTGAGTTGACCCAATTATTGCGTAAAATCAGCAACGACGGTGTGACCATACTCATCATTGAACATGATGTGAAATTGGTCATGGGCTTATGTGATGAAATGACCGTATTGGATTACGGTAAAATTTTGGCACAAGGTTTACCTGAAAATGTACGCAAAGACCCGAAAGTCATTGAGGCGTATTTGGGCGGAGGACACTAATGAATACAACAGCAAAGCAACCGATTTTAAGCATCAAAGGACTACAAGTTGCCTACGGCGGTATCCAAGCGGTCAAAGGCGTTGATATGGACGTATATGAGGGTGAGCTCGTTACCTTGATTGGTGCGAATGGCGCGGGTAAAACCACCACACTCAAAGCCATCACGGGGATATTGCCTTATAAGTCGGGCGATGTGATTTATCAAGGTAAATCCATCAAAGGCGCGAAAGCATGGGATTTGGTCGCGCAAGGCTTGGTCATGGTTCCAGAGGGGCGTGGTGTGTTTGCGCGTATGACGATTGTTGAAAACCTGCAAATGGGTGCGTATCTGTTCAACGATAAAACACTGTATGACAAAGGTGTGGACTATGCGTTTGAAACCTTTCCACGCTTGAAAGAGCGTGCCAATCAATTGGCGGGGACTTTGTCGGGTGGTGAGCAGCAGATGTTGGCAATGGCACGGGCTTTGATGAGTCAACCGAAATTGTTGATACTGGATGAGCCGTCTATGGGCTTGTCACCCGTGTTGACCGAAGTGATTTTCAAGGTGATTGATAAGGTCTCCAAAGAAGGCATCACCGTGGTATTGGTCGAGCAAAACGCGAACTTGGCTTTACAAGCGGCTGACCGTGGCTATGTGATGGATTCGGGTAATATGATTATGACGGGCAATGCGCATGATTTATTGACCGACCCCAAAGTGCAAGCGGCTTATTTGGGTGCGTGATTGAGTCCCATCCATTTGACTGGAAAACCTCGGCTGTACTGGCTGGGGTTTTTTGGTTTTATAGCTCAAGCGGCTTTCGGAGCAGACTAAGGTTCGGATTGAGGTGTGTACGCATTGTTAATTGAAGCCAAATGATGCAATAGACGACTGCTTATCAATGTGCTTGAAACGGCTCTTATAATGACTTGCGTCAAGATTTTAGATGTCAGCACTTTGGTTATGAATTGTGTTGTGCATACGATGTGCTTTACAGAAGTGATAATAATTCGCGTTTACAGGTTCGAAAAATCCGTGTAATATGATGCCAACCTTTATCTTACTTAAACAATTGTCCTGCCATGAATAGTACCGCCACCCTGAACCTCAACCAAGCCGCGATTGCTCGAGATTGTGTGATTATCCAATTGGTTGCACCCGCAGATGCACCCGACTGGTTGCCGTGGTTGACTGAAATTGGCTTCATTGTGGGTGAGCATGTGTCGGTGAAACGCCGTTCAATTCTACGCAAAGGAGCGGTTGTGGTGCGTGTGGGTCAATCAACCTTTGCCTTGCATCCAGAAGAAGCGGCGTGTGTATTAGTCGCTCCAGTTGTTTCAAAAACAAACCAACCCGAGACCGCAGGAGTCGCCACATGAGCGAGCACGCGATTCATTTGTTTCCAGCGGGTGCTTTGGTCGCGTTGGTGGGCAATCCCAATTGCGGTAAAACTGCGATTTTTAATGCACTTACAGGCTCGCGTCAAAAAGTCGCGAATTATGCAGGGGTGACGGTCGAGCGCAAAGAGGGTAAGTTCACCACGCCGCATGGCAAAACCTTGCGCATTTTAGATTTACCAGGCACGTATGGTTTGTACCCGCGCTCGCCTGATGAGCGCGTGACTTGCGACGTGCTCGCAGGTCGGGCGCAAGGCGAGAAAAAACCTGATTACGTCATTTGTGTGGTCAATGCGACCAATTTGCGCCGTGGTTTGCGTTTGGTTTTGGCGGTGCAACGTTTGGGTATCCCGATGATGGTCGCGCTCAATATGATGGATGTGGCGAAAAGCCGAGGCATGAAGGTCTCGGCTGAGAAATTATCGGCACATTTGGGTGTGCCTGTGGTGGAAACTGTGGCGGTGAGTTCAGAGGGCGTGGCAGGTTTGGCGCATATGTTGACGCACACCGATCGGTTTTCCACGGGCGATGTCAGTGCCTTGCTTAAAACTGCGGTGGCGCAAGAGGGGCGACACCAACACGGGCAAGGCGCGGTGAGTAGTGAGGATGATCAACGCTGTATTCGCGCGATTTTAAAAGAGTTGGATTTAGATCAGGCTCAGCCCATCACCCTGTCGGACAAAATTGACCAATGGGTGTTGCATCCTGTGGTTGGCTCGCTGGTTTTGATGACCTTGCTGTTTGTGATTTTTCAGGCGGTATTTGCTTGGTCTGAATTCCCCATGAGTTTAATTGAATCAGCCACCAGTGCGGTTGGTGAATGGCTCGGGGCGTTGTTGCCTGAAGGGATTGTGCGCAGTTTTGTGGTCGATGGATTGATTGCAGGTTTGGGCGGTGTGTTGGTATTTTTACCGCAAATCATTGTCTTGTTTTTCTTTATATTGTTGTTGGAGGAAACGGGTTATCTGCCACGCGCAGCCTTGTTGTTAGACCGAGTGATGGGTACAGTGGGCTTGTCGGGACGCTCGTTTATACCGCTGCTCTCGAGTTTCGCGTGCGCGATTCCCGGCATCATGGCAACGCGCACGATTGCCAACCCGCGTGATCGATTGGTGACGATTTTAATTGCACCTTTGATGACCTGTTCGGCGCGTTTGCCCGTATATGCTTTGCTCATCGGTGCGTTTATTCCCGCGCAACCCTTGGGGTTCGGCATCAACTCACAGGGCGTGGCATTATTCGTGCTGTATTTCGCGGGGATTATCGCGGCATTTTTGGTCGCTTGGGTCTTGCGTTGGTTTGGCTCGCAACAGCACCGCCGCACCTTGATGTTGGAGTTGCCTGATTACCACGCACCGAGTTGGAAAAATTTGGGTTTGGGTCTGTGGCAACGGGTGGAAATTTTTCTGCGCCGTGTCGGCGGTATCATTTTAACCTTAACCGTTTTGATGTGGTTTCTCGCCAGTTTCCCTGCTGCACCAGCAGGTGCAACGGGGGCGGCGATTGAGTATAGTTTTGCAGGAATCTTGGGCGGTTGGTTGAATGTGCTGTTTGCGCCGATTGGCTTTAATTGGCAAATTTCTATCGCGCTGGTACCGGGTATGGCGGCGCGCGAGGTGCTGGTCAGTGCTTTGGGCACGGTGTATTCGATTGCGGGTGACGATGCGGGCGGCGCGCTCATGCCGATTATTGCGGCGCAATGGTCGAGGGCAACCGCTTACTCACTATTGGCGTGGTTTGTCTTTGCGCCACAGTGTTTGTCGACGATTGCGGCGATTAAACGCGAGACGGGTGGTTGGAAAATGCCCTTGATTACCTTGGGGTATTTGTTTGCCTTGGCGTATTTGGCATCGTTCATTACTTATCGAGTGGCGTTGTGGTGGAGTTAATCAACACATTGTGACCATGGTTTTTCACTATAATGCCTCATTCTCAAAATGAAATTAAACGGCATATGCGCACATTCAAACTCACCCATCTAATCCGTATTGGGATGCTCATGCTCGGCATGTTGCTCGGTGCTTGGGTGGCGCATGCGCAGACGGCGAACTTCGACCCCATTAAAGCACCCGAAACGAAAAAATTTCTGCCCGCGGCCATGGTGTTTCAAATGACTTCACGCGCCAGCGCGCCGAATCAGTACACATTAACTTGGCGCGTGGCGCAGGGTTATTATCTGTACAAAGACCAAATGAAAATCGTTGCCACCGATGGTGCGACGGTTTCATCTGTCAAATGGACAACCCCGACACAAAGCAAAGACGACCCGACGTTCGGACAGGTGCAGGTGTTTCACAATCTGGCGATTGCGGTGGTCACGGTCAACACCAGCAAGGTCACAAGAGGTCAGCCGAGACTGAATGTGCAGTATCAAGGCTGTGCCGAGGGTGGGCTGTGCTATCCACCCATCAATGCTCAGGTGGCTTTGAGTGTGGCGAACACGCCTGCGCCTGTCGATAAAACCGCCGCCGTCACACCTGCTGCTGATACAAACAGTGCAGTGGTTAATGCGAGCAGCGCGCGCCCCATAGATCCAAACGAGTCCGCAGCGACCACAAGTACAAATACAGCCACAGCCACAACCTCGAGCGTGACAGAATTGGGCGCACCGACACCAACCCGCCTATCATCTGATAGCAACTCGCTCAGTCAATTTCTCAATACCGCCAGTCTGCCGATGATTTTGGGCACATTGTTGTTGCTCGGCATCGGCTTGGCATTCACGCCCTGCGTGTTTCCGATGATGCCGATTTTGACCAGTTTGATTGCGGGTGAGGATAAAAAAACCCTCACGCCGATGCGTGGATTTAAACTTTCTTTGGTTTACGTGCTCGGCATGGCCTTGGTCTATGCCTTGCTCGGCAGTTTGATGGGTGCACTGGGTGCGCGTGCCAATGTGGCGATATGGTTGCAAAAGCCCGTGGTGATCATCGCCAGCGCGGCTTTGTTTGTTGCGTTGGCACTGTCGATGTTTGGCTTGTTTGGTTTGCAATTGCCTGCGACATTACAAAATCGTTTGAATCAATTATCCAATCAACAAAAAGGTGGGCGCATGACGGGTGCGTTTGTCATGGGCGCGATTTCGGCTTTGGTGGTCTCGCCTTGCGTGTCCGCGCCTTTGGTGGGCGTGCTCGGATTTATCAGCACCACGGGGCAAGCGGCGATGGGGGCAGTCGCTTTGTTTGCGCTGGGCTTGGGTATGGGCATTCCGTTGATTGTCTTGGGGACAACGGGCGGGAAATTTTTGCCCAAAGCAGGCGTGTGGATGAATGCGGTCAAAGGCTTTTTCGGTGTCGGGCTGCTCGCGGTCGCCATCGGGTTGCTTGAGCGGATTTTGCCACCGACATTGAGCATGGTGTTGTGGGCGATGTTGTGCGCAGGCACGGCGGTGTGGATGGGCGCGTTTGCGCAGGCACACACGCGGGTGGCGCAGGTATTCAAAGCACTCGGTTTGCTGGTGTTCGCTTACGCGATAGCCCTGCTCATCGGTGCGTGGTCGGGGCAAACCAATCCGCTCAAACCTTTGGCTGGATTTTCGTTTGCTCGCGCCAATATGCAGGGAGCAAACAGCAGCGAGGGTGTGCCATTCAAAACCATTAAAACCATAGATGCACTGAACGATGAATTGGCGAATGCCAAACAAGCGGGCAAGCCCGTGGTGCTCGATTTGGTCGCCGACTGGTGCGCCTCGTGCAAAGTCATGGAGCGTACAACTTTCATGGATGCGCAGGTGGTGGCGCGACTATCGAATTACAGCGCGCTGCGTTTGGATATCACCGACACCAATCAAGCACACAATGCATGGATGCAAACCCAAGGGATTTTCGGGCCGCCCGTGGTGCAGTTTTATGATGTGCAAGGCAATGAACTCAAAGATCAACGCGTCACAGGTGAGGCGAATGCCAATGAATTTTTGGCGAAAATGCCACAGTAAATGAACACACTGATTTTGGTGGCTCTACCCAAGTCTCGCCCACCCGCGCATTAAACCCCTATCAAATGTGGTAAAATGGATGGTTAAAAATTTTACGAATTTGGTATGATTAAAATGCATAAAAATTTTCCTGTATGGACACCCCACGTCACTGTTGCCGCCATAGTTGAGCGTCAATTTGGCGACGAAACCCGTTTTTTGATGGTGCGTGAAGACACGCGCCGTGGCATTAAAATCAACCAACCTGCAGGACATTGGGAGGCTGAAGAAAGCTTGATTCAAGCCGTGCAACGCGAAGTGCTCGAAGAGTCGGGTTATGAGTTTACGCCGAGCGCATTGCTTGGGGTGTATGTGTCGGATCGTTGGGACAAAGACATCACCTATTTGCGTTTTACCTTCATCGGTACGGTGGGCGAACACGCGGTCAGCGCCCAATTGGACGAGGGTATTTTGTCTGCGGAGTGGTTGACTTTTGATGAAATCATGGCGAACGAATCCATCCACCGCAATAAAATCGTCGCACAATGTCTGCGTGATTACCAAGCAGGGCAAAGCATGGATTTGGCATTGGTGAAAGATTTACGAACCATTAAAGAGTAATTCAATGAGCAAAAAACGTGTCGTCGTCGGTATGTCAGGCGGGGTGGACTCCTCTGTGACCGCATGGCTGCTCAAACAACAAGGCTATGAAGTCATTGGCCTATTTATGAAAAACTGGGAGGACGATGACGACTCCGAGCATTGCTCATCGCGCCAAGATTGGATTGATGCGGTTTCTGTGGCGGATACCATCGGCGTGGAGATTGAAGCGGTTAACTTTGCCGCTGAATATAAAGACCGCGTTTTTGCTGAATTTTTGCGTGAATACAGCGCGGGACGCACGCCGAATCCCGATGTGCTGTGCAACGCCGAAATCAAATTCAAAGCCTTTCTTGACCATGCCATGAGTTTGGGCGCGGAACTCATTGCGACGGGGCACTATGCGCGTGTTCGCCAATTGAACGGTGAGTTTCAACTGCTCAAAGGTTTGGATGCAAGCAAAGACCAAAGCTATTTTTTACATCGTCTGAATCAAGCGCAACTGTCTAAAACACTCTTTCCGTTGGGTGAAATGCCGAAAACCCAAGTGCGCGACCTTGCCCATCAATTGGGATTATCCAATGCCGCGAAAAAAGACTCCACAGGGATTTGCTTTATTGGCGAACGACCCTTCCGCGAGTTTCTCAATCGTTATCTACCGACAAAAACGGGACCGATGAAAACGCTGGACGGGCGTGTGGTTGGCGAGCACGTCGGGCTGTCGTTCTACACCTACGGTCAGCGCAAAGGCATTGGCATCGGCGGTGACAAAAAGGGCACGGGTGAGCCGTGGTTTTCGGCGCACAAAGACATCGCGTCCAACACACTATACGTCGTGCAGGGGCATGACCACCCTGCCTTGCTCTCGAACCAACTGCATGCCGAGGATGCCTCATGGATTGCGGGCGTTGCGCCAACCATTACCGAGATTGGTGCGAAAACCCGCTATCGTCAAAGTGATTCACCATGTAAATTGAGCGTCAGCGACGCACAACATTTCACGCTCGATTTTTCCGAGGCGCAGTGGGCAGTCACGCCAGGGCAATACGCGGTGTTGTATGATGGCGAGGTGTGTTTGGGTGGTGGTGTGATTGCCTCTGCGAATGCTGATCTGTCACCGCTACCAAAACAATCAACGAATTGATGGGTGAAAAGTGGTTAACATTAAATCACTTCATCACACCCACAGACTCAGCCTAAAAAGTTACAATACACCCCTTAGAAAAAACGCACCTTGTGAGCAGTTTGATTCGCTGAGCAAGGTGTTTTTTTATGGCTTTTATCACCACTCGTATCGTATACATGACTTCAAACGCATCACGCAACACCTCAAAAATCGCCAAACTCAATCCGCAGCAACAATCTGCGGTTGAATACATGGGAGGGCCATGTTTGGTATTGGCGGGTGCGGGCAGCGGTAAAACAGGGGTGATTACGCGCAAGATTGCGCATTTGATTCAAGTCTGCGGTTATGAGCCTCGCCACATCATGGCGATGACCTTTACCAATAAGGCCGCGAAGGAAATGGCAGAGCGCGTGGGCAAGCTGCTGCCGAATGTGCCGACCAAGGATTTATCCATCTCAACTTTTCACTCGTTCGGTGTGCGTTTTTTACGCGCTGAGGGCAAGCATTTGGGTTTGAAAGAAAAATTTTCGATACTCGATTCGGACGATTGTTTTGGCATCATTCAGGAGTTGTCGGCGACCACCGACAAAGGCTTGATTCGCGCCATGCAAAGTCAAATTTCGCTGTGGAAAAATAAGGAAATCAGCCCTGAGCAGGCATTGGGATTGGCAAAAGACCAGAACGAATTGCAGTTTGCGCGCGTGTACAGCAGTTACAACGCAACCATTGCGGCGTATCAGGCGGTGGATTTTGATGATTTGATTCGCTTGCCCGTGAAGTTGTTGCGCGAAAATATCGAAGTGCGTGAGCGTTGGCAAAATAAAATCCGTTACATCTTGGTCGATGAGTATCAGGACACCAACACCGTGCAGTACGAGTTGCTCAAACTTCTCACGGGCGCGCGCGCGATGTTCACCGCCGTGGGTGACGATGACCAAGCGATTTATGCGTGGCGCGGCGCGACCTTGGATAATTTGAAATTGTTGCAAACCGATTTTCCGCTGATTAAGGTAATCACCTTGGAACAAAATTACCGCTCAACCGAGCGGATTTTGAACGCGGCGAATGCGGTGATTGCGCACAACCCAAAGTTATTTGAGAAAAAACTTTGGAGTGAACACGGCGAGGGCGAGCCGATTCGCGTGCTGCCGATGGAGAATGAGGAATTGGAGGCGCAACACGTATTGATGCGCTTGCAAGCGCATAAAATCTCGCACAACGCGCGTTTTTCGGACTATGCAATTTTGTATCGCGGCAATCATCAGGCACGAATATTCGAGCAGTTTTTGCGCAAAGAGCGTATTCCGTATGTGATGTCGGGCGGGCAGTCATTTTTTGACCGAGCGGAAATTCGCGACATCATGGCGTATTTTCGCTTGATGAACAATGTCAAGGACGATCCTGCGTTCATCCGCGCAGTGACCACGCCCAAGCGTGGCGTGGGTGCGGCGACACTGGAATTGCTCGGGCACTATGCAGGTGAGCGCAATACATCATTGTTTGAAGCCTCGTTTGAGATGGGCTTTGTGCAACGTGCCACGCCACGGCAAATCGAACCCCTCAATCAATTTGGCGAACTCATCAATGAGTTTGAGGAGCGCGCCGCCAAAGTGCAGGGCGAGGACGCGGGTACACTGCTCGATGAATTGCTCAAAACCATAGGCTATGAGCGTTATTTGTACGACCACTTTGATGAGCGTCAAGCGCAAAACAAATGGAGCAATGTGCAGGACTTTCTCGGCTGGGTCAAGCGACGTGCGCTTGAGGATGATTTACCCTTGTCGGTGGTGATTCAATCCATGGTGATTATGAGCATGATGGACAAAGGCGAGGGCGATGACAACGCGGTGCGCCTCTCGACCTTGCACGCTGCGAAGGGCTTGGAGTACCCACATGTTTTTCTCGTGGGCGTGGAGGAAGGCTTGCTGCCGCATATGTTGCGTGATGAATTGCTCGAAGACCCACTGCGGATTGAAGAAGAACGACGTTTGATGTATGTCGGCATCACGCGTGCGCGTTTGAGCCTGCACATCACATGGTGTCAAAAACGTCGCCGTGGGCGTGACTTTGAACATCGACAAGTCTCGCGCTTTGTCAAAGAAATGCAGCAGGGCATTGCGCACGACAAACACCATGAAAAACCTGAGGTGCAATTGACCCCTCAGCAACGCATTGCGCTACTCAAAGCACGCCTGAGTAAAACACCTGAAAAAGACGAGCGACAGCCCGAGATTTTTAAAGATGAAGGACTGTGATGCTCGGTTGCGGCGTTTGACCGATTTTTAAGAACTGGACTTGCACGCCATGCGCAAAATCAAGTAGCCCACAATGCCAGCGATGAGAGAAGTGAACAGCACGGCGATTTTTGAACTTTGCACAATGCTCTCATCATTAAATGCCAACAAAGCAATAAATATCGACATGGTAAAACCAATCCCTGCGAGGAAGCTTGCACCGAGGATGTGTCGCCAATGGACTTCTTCGGGCAGTCGCGAGATGCCAAATTGAATCGCGAGCCAACACATCAAGAGAATACCGACTGGTTTACCGATGAACAAACCTGCAAAAATCCCCATGCTATTGGCACTCATCAAACCACTGGTCCAATCACCCGAGAGCATAATGCCTGTGTTTGCCAAGGCAAAAATCGGCATGATGATGAATGCCACAGGTTTGTGCAACACATGCTGTAGATGATACGAAGGTGAATGCTCGTCACCATTGCCAAATGGAATCGCAAACGCGAGCAATACGCCCGCAAGAGTGGCATGCACGCCTGATTCGAGCATGCAATACCACATCACCACGCCGAGCGACAAATAAATCCAAACCCGTTTCACGCCCATGCGATTGAACACCAAAAGCAAGGCAAAAATCGCCATTGCGCCCGAAAAATAGGCGATGGAAAAATCACTGACATAAAACAATGCGATGATTAAAATAGCACCCAAGTCATCAATAATCGCCAATGCAGTGAGGAAAATTTTCAAGGTCACAGGCACACGGTCACCGAGCAAAGCCAGCACGCCGAGCGCAAAGGCAATGTCGGTCGCCATCGGGATGCCGAAGCCACTTTGGGTGTTTGTACCTTGATTGAAGAAGTAGTGAAATAATGCGGGTAAAGCCATACCACCAATCGCAGCGGCAATCGGCAAGGAGGCGTTTCGCAAATCTGATAACTCACCTTTGTAAATTTCGCGTTCGATTTCCAAACCGATGAGCAAGAAGAATATCGCCATCAAGCCGTCGTTGACCCAGTGCGAGACGCTGTGTTTGAGATGCAAACCTGCAAAATCAAAACCCACATAACTGTGCCAAAACTGCGTATAGGTACCACCCCAAACCGAATTGGCGATGGCGATGGAAACGATGGTGGCAATGATAAGTATCAGGCCAGATGACTGCTCCGCCTCGGTAAATTCTTTATAGAGTTTTGTAAGGGTGGTTTTCATAGGTTACGATTTTAAAAAGGTTGATTGCAAAAGTGTGATGTGCGTACTCAAACAACACTCATTTTTTCCAGAACTGCCACCATGGAACTTTATGTTCGGCGACAATTTCGGCTTCTGATTCCTGTAATTTAAAGTAAGGTAAAAGCAAATCTTCCATAGAGTAGAACCCTTTGGATTTGTTTTTAATATTTTCAATGGCAAATAAAATTCCGCTGCCAAAAGCTTCACGAGAAATGGACTCGTGCTTTAATCGTACGGTTTGATAAGGGAAGCCAAATAGTATCTCATGTGTGCCGATAATGCCACCTGCGCGCAGGGACTTGATTTGCTCTTCGGGTACATCCAATTCTCTAGCAATGACTTTGGCAGTTCCCGAAATTTCGGGCTTGTTTTTAAAATGCGTCTCTATGATTTCAATATCAGTGTAAGGCGCGATGTTTTTGAGAATTTTTGCCGCAATAATTTGAAAATTAACCCCTAAGGTAATATTGGGCGAGTGCATGACGCAGGTGTTCTTGGCCAATTCGTGTAATTTGTCCAATTGCACTTGTGGGTATTGAGAGACCGCGCTGATGATGCGTACACCTCGGCTCGCAGCTGCTTGCCCATAGTAATCCAATCCCTGTTCAGATGAGAAATCCACAATCACATCCACTGGAAATTTATCCAATAAAGTGGCGGCATCAAACTCTTCTTTGGAGTAAATCAATCCAGGCTCATCAGATTTCATGCGGATGCCCAAAAACTCCGACAACGAGCGGTGCTCCAATAAATTTGATTGACGCACCACCCATTGAAGTTTGATGGTGTCAGACTCCAATAAAACTGAAGCCACCGCACGCCCCGTTTTTCCAAAACCAATCATGCCTACTTTCATATATTCTCCTAAAATCGATGGTTTTTTTGCTTGTTTTGACAGCAAATAATCGCACTGATTTTTGCCTGGTTTAACGATGACCGTGCGCACTGATTTGACCTCTGGATTTCACAAGATGCTGGCGCACGGTATTTACCTTAACCGCAATAGGGCTTAATTTGGCGTACCCCACAGCAATGGTGCGTAAATCCAACCCTGTGTTTTACTGTCGATTTGAATTTGTACCCAGTTGGGTGTGGTTTGGGTCACTGCAAATACATCGCCATAATCCGCTTGACCCAATTTTTTACTGCTTTGACTGGCCGAGGTGCGAATGTTGGCAATCTTGTTTTTGACAATAACGCATGGGCTGTCGCTCAAATAACGCGAATGTGCCCAAGCAATGTCGCCTTCAAAGTCTTTCACCTGACGCCACACACCCTGACTGGCTAAAATTTGGAATGGATAGTGGCGCACCACTTTCCACACAATAGCCGATTGGGTGCTCGGTGCTGAGCGAATGTTCAAGGTGTTATTGTTCACGCAGGCGTAGTGGTCTTTGGCAAAAGTGGTTGTACTGGCAAGTAACGCAGCACCCAATACGCCCCATTTAGTCAGTTGTTTCACGGTGTGTTTCTTTTGCATCGTTCATCCTTTCTGATCTGCCCTCGATTTGACGGACACCTATTAACGTAAACAAGAGGTGTCAAATGAAACGCAATCAATACGATGAGTCATTCAAATCAGAAGCAGTCAAATTGGCTTTATCAGGGGAATTAAGTTA